>CAZZLB010000423.1:0-3208 GCA_964654655.1 uncultured Rhodoferax sp.
GCACACCGCCCGCCAGCAATCGGACCGTGACCTGCTTGGCACCGGCGTCCAGCGCATTGTCGAGCAGTTCGCGCACGACGGAAGCCGGGCGCTCCACGACCTCGCCCGCAGCAATCTGGCTGATCAGTTCGCTGGGCAATTCGAGGATGGGGCGGCGCCGGGCAGGGGGGAGGTCGGTGTTCACCCGGCTATTATCCAATCCCATGGAACTCATCACCTTTCTCCTGGACTTTATCCTGCACGTCGACAGATACCTGGAGGCATTTGTGCGTGACCATGGTCTGTGGGTTTACGCCCTGTTGTTCGTGGTGATCTTTGTTGAGACCGGTTTGGTGGTAATGCCTTTTCTGCCGGGCGACTCGCTATTGTTTGTGGTGGGCGCCATGTGCGGTCTGGACCTGATGAGTTACCCCTTGTCCGTCGGCTTGTTGTTGTCGGCTGCGGTGTTGGGCAACCAGTCCAATTACACGATAGGCCGTTACTTTGGTCCGCGTGTTTTCAAGTGGGAGGATTCGCGCTTTTTCAACAAGGCGGCGTTCGACCGGGCCCATGATTTCTACGAACGCTATGGCGGCATCACCATCGTGGCTGCGCGCTTCATGCCGTTCCTGCGTACCTTTGCGCCCTTTGTGGCTGGTGTGGCGAGGATGACGCGCAGCCGCTTCACCCTGTTTGATGTCAGCGGTGGCGCGCTCTGGGTCGGCGGCATCATCACGGTGGGATACTTCTTTGGTAATTTCCCGTTCGTGAAAGCGCATCTGGACAAGATCATCTGGGCCTTGATACTGATACCGGGCATGATCATTCTGCTGGGTGGCTGGAAGTCGCGCCGAAAGTCCTGATCAGCTGACGGTCCGGTTGCGGGCCAAGGGCGGGTTCCTGGAGAAATAGGCCTCAATGCCGCGCATCAGTGCGCTGGCCAGTTGCTCCTGGAACTCGTCGCTATTGAGTTTGGCTTCTTCCTCCGGGTTGCTGATGAAGGCGGCTTCCACCAACACGCTGGGAATATCGGGCGCCTTGAGCACAGCAAACCCGGCTTGCTCCACCTTCGGCTTGTGCAACTTGCCGACACGACCAATCTCGCTCAGCATGGCGCCACCGAGCTTCAAACTGTCGCTGATCTGGGCCGTGGTGCTCATGTCGAACAAGGCTCGCTTGACCTCGGGATCCTTGCTGCCGATGTTCAGACCGCCAATCTGGTCGGCCTTGTTTTCCCGCTCCGCCATCCAGCGCGCAGCAGTGCTGGAGGCGCCACCGTGACTGAGCGCGAACACGCTGGCGCCCTGTGGGCGCGGCGTGAAGAACGCATCGGCGTGGATACTGACAAACAGATCGGCCTGCACCTGTCTGGCCTTTTGCACCCGCACATGCAATGGAACAAAAAAATCGGCATCACGGGTCAGGTAGGCACGAATCGCGTTGCCGTTGATCGGGCTGGCATTGATGCGATCCCGCAAGCGGTGCGCCAACCGCAGTACCACGTCCTTTTCTCGGGTACCGCCGGGTCCGATGGCGCCAGGGTCTTCACCGCCATGGCCGGGGTCGAGTGCGATGATGATCAGGCGGTCGGTCGTGGCACTCTGCAGCGGCTTGGCCTTGACGTCAGGTTCGGGTTGCGGCGGGGATGGCTTGGCCACAGGCTTCTGACTTTGTTGCGCGATCAGGTCGCCCAAGGGATCGGCCGGCGGTCGTGTCGCAGAAGTTTCCTTCAGCCGCTCGGCAATCAGTGCTTCCAGCGGGTCGCTTGTCTGGGTTGGATAGAGGTCAAACACCAGCCGATGCTGGTAGGCTGCCACCGGCGTGAGTGTGAATACCTGTGGTGTGATGGGCTGCTTCAGGTCGAGCACCAGACGGACCACGCCGGGGGCACTCTGCCCCACCCGGATGCCGGCAATCGTCGGGTCGTCGGAGCGGACCTTGGCCACCAGCGTCTTCAAGGCTGGGTTGAGCTCGATACCTTCTATGTCGACCGCGAGCCGCGGCGGACTCGGGACGAAAAATTGCTTGATCTTGAGTGCAGCATCGGATTCGATGGTGACCCGCGAATAATCCGGCGCTGGCCAGATCCGCACCGCCAGAATGTTGGCGCCCCACGCCAGTTCACGCGTGCCGAGCAGCAGCACCAGTGTCCCCGACTGCAGCAGGGCGCGGCGTTTCATGGCGCGCTACTCCGTAGCAGTGCGATGCCAGTTTTTGTCTGCGCGTGCAGGTGAACCTCACGGGATTCGTCGTCAAGCGCTTCGATTTCAATCACCAGATCTGCGCTCGGCAGCGCTCCGGCCGCTTTCTCTGGCCACTCCACCAACTTCAAGCCCGGGCTGGCGAAGATGTCGCGAAAACCGGCATCGACGGCTTCGCGTGGGTCCTGAAAACGGTAAAAGTCAAAATGCCAGACATTGAGCGCAGGTAGTTCGTAGGGTTCCACCACCGCGTAGGTTGGACTCTTGATGCGACCTTCTGCACCCAGCGCGCGCAGCAGATGGCGCACCAGTGTGGTCTTGCCCGCACCGAGGTCACCGCGCAGTTCGATGAACGCATGGCTCAGCAAAGGCTGTGTCGCGAGGCGGGCGGCAAAAGCCTGGGTCGCTTCTTCATCGCTCCATTGCAGGCTTTTTACAATCGGTGTGTGAGTCAACTCGTTCATCACTTCAAAGCCAATCCATCGATTTCCATGATTCGAGACTGGGCCCGGGAGCTTGGATTTTCCCAAATTGGCGTGACGGGGGTGGATTTGTCTTCATCTGAGCCTGGATTATCAGCCTGGCTTGCTGCCGGATTTCATGGCGGCATGGGCTACATGGCGCAGCACGGTCTCAAGCGTGCGCGACCCGCCGATTTGTTGCCAGGCACGGTGAGCGTAATCACACTGCGCATGGACTATCTGAGCGCACTTGCGTCGGCCGACTGGCAACAGATCGAACTGCAGCGTCTGGGTCGGTCCGACGAAGGCGCGGTGTCGATCTATGCACGCGGGCGCGACTATCACAAGGTGTTGCGGCGGCGTCTGCAGTTGCTGGCCGAGCGGATGACCGCCGAATGGGGTCGATTTGGGTACCGTGTCTTTACAGATTCAGCGCCCGTCCTGGAAGTCGAGTTGGCTGCGCGCAGCGGCCAGGGTTGGCGTGGCAAGCACACTTTGCTGCTGAGCCGAGAAGCCGGCTCCCTGTTTTTTCTGGGCGAAATATATGTGGACCTGCCCCTAAGTCCG
>CAZZLB010000424.1:0-3187 GCA_964654655.1 uncultured Rhodoferax sp.
GCGCTGAGCTGGAAGGAATCCGTGGTGTGCGCGGTAGCTGCGGTCACCGCATTCAACTTCTTCTTTGTTCCACCGCGCCTGACCTTTGAGGTCGATAGCCAGGAACATCTGATTGCCCTGTTCACCATGCTGCTGGTGGCACTCGTGATCAGTCACCTTGCGGCCGGATTGCGACGCGAAACAGAGATGGCGCGCTTGAACGCGCAGCGCGCCGGCCAGTTGCAGATGCTGGCGACCGAACTCGCGGGTGCGAGCAAGGCGCAGGAAATTGCAGCACTGGGTCAAAGCGCGCTCCGATCGGCCTTTGAGGGACACAGTGTGCTGGTCCTGCGCCAGAACGACGGTGCGCTGTCTGCCGGCGATGAACTGCCCACCGCCATGCGCGACGCGATGAAGTGCTGCATGAACGAAGCCGCTGTTCTTGGCCCGGGCACCGGGCGCTGGCCAGGACTGAATGCCTGGTATTTGCCCCTGGGAACCAGAGGCCAGATGAGCGGGGCTGTCTGTGTTCAGGCGGTCATGGCGGGTGACACCAGCGGACGTGAGCACGCGCAGGCCTTGTGCAGCTTGCTGGGGCAGGCGCTATGGCGCGTGCGCCTTGGCGCTTCGGTGCTGGCGGCGCAACAGGAGGCGCAGCGCCAGCACGTGCAGAGTACCTTTCTTGCTGCGATTTCGCACGATTTGCGCACACCTTTGGCAGCGATCGTCGGTGCGGCATCGTCGCTGCAAACTCAGCGCGAAAAGCTCGGCAGCACCGAGCAGGACCGATTGCTGGGCAGCATTGTGAGCGAGGCGACTTACCTGTCCACGGTGACAGACAACACCCTGCAACTGGTTCGCCTTACCAATGCGTCTCAAGTGCTCAATCAGGACTGGGAATCGATGGAAGAGATCGTGGGCGCGGTGCTGGCTCGGGTGCGCCAGCGCGACCCCGCGCGCCGCATCAAGTCCAAAGTACCCGAGGGTCTGCCTTTGATCAAGGTCGATCCGGTCCTGCTGGCTCAGCTGATTGGCAATCTTCTGGACAACGCACTCAAGTACAGCAGCGATGCAATTGACCTGAGCGTCAGGGCCGACGAGCAGGAACTGCAGGTGCTGGTGAAGGACCGCGGACCGGGCATACCGCAAGAGCAGGTGCAGAACCTGTTCGAACCGTTCTCGCACAACGACCACTCGGGGCAGCGCGGTGCCGGTTTGGGCCTGGCGGTCTGCCGCGCCATTGCCGTCGCGCACGGTGGCAGCCTGATGTACCGACGCCGTGCCGGTGGTGGCAGCACCTTTGCGCTTTCGCTACCGCTGGAACGGCAGCCGCCGCCCGGAGAGGCTGCATGACACTGCGCGTTCTGCTTGTCGAAGATGACCGCGAGATACGGTCCCTGATGCAGTCCTCATTGAGTGTGGAAGGGTTTGATGTGCAGACGGCAGTCTCCGTGAGCGAGGCCAGGGCGCTGTTGCAATATGCAACTCCAGACGTCATGCTGCTGGATCTGGGACTGCCTGACGGCGACGGCATCGACCTGGTGCACGAAGTGCGAAAGCATTATTCGCTGCCCATTCTGGTGGTCTCGGCGCGGCATCAGGAAGCGCAGAAAATACAGTTGCTTGACGCAGGCGCCGACGACTACCTGACCAAGCCTTTCAGCGTGGCGGAGTTGCTGGCGCGCATAAGGGTCGCACTGCGGCATCGTGGTACCACGCTGGACGCTGCCATCACGGTGCACGAACTGGACGACCTGCGGGTCGACCTGGTATTGCATCAAGTGCAGCGCAGGGGTGAGGCATTGCACCTGACACCCACTGAATTCAAGCTGCTGGCGCGACTGGTGCGCAGCGCGGGGCGCGTGGTGACGCACAGACAACTGCTGGCTGACGTGTGGGGCGCTGAGTTCACCGAGCATACGCACTACCTGCGGCTCTACATGGCGCAGCTCCGGGCGAAGATTGAGAGCGATCCGGCGGAGCCCCGCCATTTGCTGACCGAGACCGGCATCGGCTACCGCCTGGCGGCGCTTTAACGCCTCGACCCTTATGCGTTCCTGATGCCATTGCGACGACAGTGGCACCATGTTCACTGTCACTGACTTGCAATGAGTATCAAAGACGAGCGCGAAAGCCTTGCCGCATTGACGTTGGGAGCCATGGGTGTGGTGTACGGTGACATCGGGACCAGCCCTCTGTACACCATGAAGGAAGTTTTTGGTCCGGCCACTGGAATCCCGCTGGACGCAAACCATCTCATTGGCGCAGTCTCGGTGATCTTCTGGGGCCTGATGATGGTCGTCACGCTGAAATACGTGCTGCTCATCCTGCGTGCAGACAATCGTGGCGAGGGCGGCATCATGGCTTTGACCGCGCTTGCTGCCAATGCGGCTGGCCGAACGCCGCAGCGCCGCCTGGCTTTGCTGATGACTGGCGTATTGGGTGCGGCGCTGTTTTATGGCGACACCGTCATTACCCCGGCGATCTCGGTGCTCAGCGCTGTGGAAGGGCTGGAAGTGGCGACGCCAGCGTTCAAGCCCTATGTGCTACCCATTTGCATGGCGGTGCTGATTGGCCTGTTTTCGATGCAGCGCTTTGGTACAGCCACGGTCGGCAGATTGTTCGGGCCGGTGATCGTGTTGTGGTTTGCTGTGCTGGCGGTAACGGGGATGAAGGAAATAGTGCAGCAACCCACCATTCTGGCGGCCCTGAACCCCTTGAATGCCGTGGCGTTTCTGCGGGCACAGGGAGCGCATGTGTTCCTCGCGGTCGGCGCCATTGTGCTGGCCTTCACTGGCGCGGAAGCGCTCTACGCTGACATGGGGCATTTTGGCAAGCGACCGATACAGTGGGCCTGGGGCGGCCTGGTGTTGCCAGCGCTGGCTATCAACTACATGGGCCAGGGCGCGCTGCTGATGCGTGATCCGACGGCGCTTGCCAATCCGTTTTATCGGCTGTTTCCATCGTTCTGGCTTATTCCGGCCGTGGTGCTGGCGACCATTGCGACCGTGATTGCGTCGCAGGCTGTGATATCGGGCGCCTATTCCATGACCAAGCAGGCGGTGCAGCTGGGTCTGCTGCCCAGAATGCAGGTCAACTACACCTCGGCCAGGAAGGCAGGACAGATCTACATGCCCGAGGTGAACTGGGCTTTGTTGATCGCGGTCCTGATGGCGGTGCTGGGTTTTGGCAGTTCTTCGGCGATGGC
>CAZZLB010000425.1:0-3184 GCA_964654655.1 uncultured Rhodoferax sp.
CATCAATCTGCAGCAGGGCGGTGTGCGCCCGCCCGAGCAGGTGCAGGCGGCCTTCGACGATGTGCTCAAGGCCGGTCAGGAGCGCGAGCGCGCCAAGAACGAAGCGCAGGCCTACGCCAATGACGTGGTGCCGCGTGCCGTGGGTTCTGCGTCGCGCCTGAAGGCGGAATCCGATGCCTACAAGGCGCGGATTGTGGCGCAGGCGCAAGGTGACGCGCAGCGCTTCAAGTCGGTTCTGGGTGAATATCAGAAGGCACCCCAGGTGACGCGCGAGCGCATGTACCTCGATGCCATGCAGCAAATCTACAGCAATGTCACCAAAGTGATGGTGGATTCCAAACAAGGATCGAATCTGCTGTATCTACCGCTGGACAAGATCATGCAGATGAGCGCCCAGAGCAGCACCGATGCGTCGGCAGTCACTGTGAATCCGGCGCCGACCCCAGCGGCGCCAACACCCGTGGGGCCCGTCCCCACGCCGGATGCCCGCGTCCGCGATGCTGCACGTACCCGCGACCGCGATACACGCTAGGAGCACTGAATGAACAGACTTGGATTTATTCTTTCTTCGCTGCTGGTGGTCTTCGCACTTGCCAGTTCCACACTGTTTGTCGTTGATCAGCGTCAGTTTGGCGTGGTCTACGCACTCGGACAAATCAAGGAAGTCATTACCGAACCCGGTCTGAACTTCAAGCTGCCGCCACCGTTCCAGAATGTTTCCTACATCGACAAGCGCCTGCTGACACTCGAAACCAGCGACACCGAACCCATGCTGACGGCTGAGAAGCAGCGTGTCGTGATCGACTGGTATGTGCGTTGGCGCATTTCGGAACCGTCTGAATACATCCGTAACGTTGGCCTGACGGAAACCGATGGTGCCAATCAGCTCAATCGCGTGGTGCGCAATGCTTTCCAGGAGGAAATCAACAAGCGCACGGTCAAGGAACTGCTGTCAACCAAGCGTGAAGCCATTACGACCGACGTCAAGGCCGAGGTGCTGGACAAGGTCAAGGGCGCCAAGCCCTGGGGCGTGGACGTTGTCGATGTGCGCATCACCCGCGCGGATTACGTCGACACCATCACCGAATCGGTTTACCGGCGCATGGAGGCCGAGCGCAAGCGGGTCGCCAACGAGCTCCGCTCCACGGGTGCAGCCGAAGGTGAAAAAATACGGGCCGATGCCGACCGGCAACGCGAAGTAACGGTGGCCAATGCTTACCGCGATGCGCAGAAGACCAAGGGGGAAGGTGACGCTGAAGCCGCTCGCATCTATGCCGAAGCGTTTGGGCGCGACGCCCAGTTTGCCCAGTTTTACCGCAGCCTGGACGCGTACAAGGCCAGCTTTGGCAAGAAGACCGATGTGATGCTGGTGGATCCCTCTTCCTCCGAATTTTTCAAGGTTTTCCGTGGCAACGCCACGGCTACCCCCACTCCTGGCAAGAAATAGGCCTTGGACAGCGACACATTCTGGCTCGCCCTGGCCCTGGTTCTGGTTATCGAGGGTATCTTTCCGTTGCTGTCACCTGCCGGCTGGCGTCGCATGTTTGCCCAGGTGTTGCGATTGCAGGACGGTCAGCTGCGTTTTTTCGGGATGTGCAGCATATCGGCCGGTCTGCTGTTGATTTGGCTGCTCCTGTAGATGTTTCCGGGGTTTTAGCCCGGTAAAATCGGGCTTTTAACAGCTCGCCTAAATCACATGTCCGCCTGGGTCCTGCCGGATCACATTGCCGATGTCCTGCCTTCTGAAGCACGGCACATCGAGGAACTTCGCAGAGACCTGCTCGACATTGCTCGGGGCTACGGTTACGAGTTGGTGATGCCACCGCTGCTTGAGCACCTGGAGTCCTTGCTGACGGGCGCGGGCGAGGCGCTCGACCTGCAAACTTTCAAACTGGTGGATCAGATTTCGGGGCGCATGATGGGTTTGCGCGCCGACAGCACGCCGCAGGTGGCACGCATCGATGCGCATTTGCTCAATCGACAAGGGGTCACAAGGCTGTGCTATTGTGGTTCGGTGTTGCACACGCGCCCCGGCGGCCCGCACGCCACTCGCGAGCCCTTGCAGTTCGGTGCCGAAATCTATGGCCACGCGGGACTCGAGGCCGATCTGGAGACGCTGCAGCTGGCACTCGATTGCCTGAAAGCGGCCAAGGTGCGGGCACCTGGCGTTGACATGGCCGATGCGCGCATCGTCAAGGCCCTGCTCGCCGGGGTAGCGCTTGAAGGCGACTTGCTCGCGCGCGTGCATGCCGCCCTGGCTGCCAAGGATGGCAGTGAATTGCGAGCTTTGACCCGTGATTTCCCGGCTGCGTCGCGTCAAGGCTTGCTGGCGCTGATTGAACTCTACGGCGACGAAAGTGTCCTGCCCGAAGCACAGAAAGTGCTGGCACCACTGCCAGCGATTGGTCAGGCCCTGCAGAATTTGAAGTGGTTGGCGGACCATCTTCATGGTGTAACGCTGAGTTTTGATCTGGCCGACCTGCGTGGCTATTCCTATTACACCGGTGCCCGGTTTTCCATCTATGCCCAAGGCGCCAATGATGCACTGGTGCGTGGTGGACGATACGACGAAGTCGGCGCCGTATTTGGCCGCAATCGCCCGGCGGCGGGCTTCAGTCTGGATATCAAGAGTCTGGTGACAGTGCTCGCTGCGCGGCCTTTGCATGCTGCCATCCGCGCGCCCTGGCGCGACCTGCCAGATCTGCGTGCTGCCATTGCCGCCTTGCGTGAACAGGGCCAGACGGTGGTGTGTGTTTTACCTGGCCATGAGGCACAAGTTGAAGAGTTCCATTGTGATCGCGAACTGATTCAGGTCGCGGGGCAATGGGTAGTGCAAGCTGTTTGAGAACCATGAAATGACTGCAACAAAAGGACGTAACGTTGTTGTCGTTGGCACCCAATGGGGCGACGAGGGCAAGGGCAAACTGGTGGACTGGCTGACCGAGAGCGCGCAAGGTGTGGTGCGCTTTCAGGGTGGCCACAATGCGGGACACACGCTGGTGATCAATGGCGTCAAGACGGCATTGCACCTGATTCCCAGCGGCATCATGCGCGCTGGGGTCAAATGCTATATTGGCAACGGCGTTGTGCTGTCAGTGGCCAAGTTGTTCGATGAAATGGCCGGTCTGGAAAAGGCGGGTGTTGAGGTACGTTCGCGGCTGCGCGTCAGCGAGCTGTGCCCGAT
>CAZZLB010000426.1:0-3180 GCA_964654655.1 uncultured Rhodoferax sp.
GCTAGCACCGCATGACCGAGCGCCACGCCCATATTGCGCAACACCGTGCTGTCCGTCAAGTCGCGTTGCCAGCGGCTGATCGGCAGCTTCTCGCTGAGATGTCTGAGCAGGGCATTGGCCAGTCCGAGGTTGCCTTCAGCGTTTTCAAAGTCAATCGGATTGACCTTGTGCGGCATGGTCGAGGAGCCAACCTCGCCTTCACGCAGTTTTTGCTTGAAATAGCCCAGCGACACATAACCCCAGACGTCGCGCGCCCAGTCGATCAGGATCGTGTTGGTACGCGCCACGGCGTCAAACAACTCCGCCATGTAATCGTGCGGCTCAATCTGGATGCTGTAGGGCTGGAAGCTCAGACCCAGACCCAGAGGCTCTGGTGTTTCGACCACTTTGCGACTGAAGGCTTCCCAGTCAAAGTCGGGCCAGGCCGAAAGATGCGCGTTGTAATTGCCCACCGCGCCATTCATTTTGGCCAGTAGCTTGATGTCGGCGACCTTGCTGCGCGCTGCCATCAGACGCACCACCACATTGGCAATTTCCTTGCCAACCGTGGTCGGGCTGGCGGTCTGACCATGCGTGCGACTAAGCATGGGAACGTCGGCAAAGGCATGCGCCATCTCGCGCAATTTGTTGATGACGGCGTCGAGTGCCGGCAGCATGACCTGATCGCGCGCCGCCTTCAGCTGCAATGCGTGGCTGGTGTTGTTGATGTCCTCGCTGGTGCAGGCAAAGTGCACAAATTCGCCTGCGGCGAGCAGTTCGGGTCGCCCCTCAAACCTGGACTTGATCCAGTACTACACAGCCTTCACATCGTGATTGGTTACCTTTTCGATGGCTTTGATGGCCTCGGCGTCAGCTTCGCTGAAATGCTTGACCAAGGCCAGCAGGTAAGTGCGTGCACCGGGCGTCAGCGGCTTGAACTCGGCAAATCCGCAGTCGCTCAGGGCGATCAGCCAGGCCACCTCAACCTGTACGCGCCTTTGCATATACCCCTGCTCGCTCATGGCAGGGCGGAGTTTGGCCAGTTTGGCTGCGTAGCGGCCATCCAGCGGAGAAAGAGCTGAGATCGCAGAGAAATTCATGGCCGGATTGTAGGATGCGCACCACAGCGCTGTGCAGTCACCGATCTATTGCATGTCGGTGGATAGAATGAAAGCAACTGTAACTCCTGAGTTCCCATGAAACTACTTGGATCCAAAACCAGCCCTTATGTGCGCAAAGTGCGCATTGTGATGCTCGAAAAAAAACTTGATTACGTTTTTGTGCCTGAGGATGTGTGGGCGGCGCAAACCACGATCAGCGAAACCAACCCGCTGGGCAAGGTACCCTGCCTGATCATGGAGGGTGGTGAAGCGCTGTTTGATTCGCGCGTCATTGTTGAGTATCTGGACACCCTGTCACCGGTGGGCAAACTGATTCCGACGGTGGGGCGCGAGCGGGCCGAGATCAAGACCTGGGAAGCCCTGGCAGACGGTGTGCTGGACGCGGCCATACTGGCGCGGCTAGAAGCCACCTGGGCCGGACGCGGGCCGGCCGAGCGCAGCCAGGCCTGGATTGACCGGCAACTCGGCAAGATACACGCTTCCCTGAAAGCCATGAGCAAAGGGCTGGGCGACAAGCCTTATTGCGCCGGCATCCATTTGAGCCTGGCCGACGTCGCCGTCGGTTGCGCGCTGGGCTACATGGACTTCCGGTTCCCCCAGATTGATTGGCGCAGCGACTATCCGAATCTGCAAAAATTGCTGGACAAACTGATGCTGCGTCCCAGCTTCGCCGAAACGCGGCCGGACTAGTATTTGGGGTCAAGTCTTGACATCACTGTTTTTTGATTTATGCTGTTGTTGTGGCACGCGCTCTTCGACTTGAATTTCCAGGTGCAATCTATCATGTGACCTCACGCGGGAACGCGCGCAATCCGATCTTCGAAGATGACGAAGATCGCTGGCTTTTTCAGGACTGCATTGGTGCGGTGGTGGCCCGCCTTCATTGGCGATGCCACGCTTTTTGCCTGATGGACAATCACTACCATCTATTGATTGAGACACCGCAGGGCGATCTGTCGGCAGGCATGCGCCAGGTCAATGGTCTGTACACGCAACGATTCAATCGCCGCCACGGCCGCGTGGGGCATCTGTTTCAGGGGCGTTTCAAGGCAATTGTGGTTGATCGTGAGAGCTACTTGCTGGAGTTGTGCCGCTATATTGTGCTAAACCCGTTGCGGGCCGCGATGGTTGATCAAATAGAGCACTATGCTTGGAGCAGTTACCCGGCCACTATGGGGCTTTCAGAGTGCCCTGACTGGCTCGAAACGGACTGGATCCTTGCGCAGTTCGCTCAGGACCGCATCCCCGCACAGCGCCATTACGCTGAATTTGTTGCAAATGGCAAGGGCTGTGCTGCGCCGTGGTCCGCAGTGAAAGGGCAGGTACTGCTTGGCAGCGAAGCCTTTGTTCAGGAGGTTCGCCCGTTATTGGAGGGCGCCGGCGACTTGAAAGAGTTCCCGCGCGATCAGCGCTTCTTGCACCGACCAGGTTTGGAGACCATGTTTACCGAGGAAGTGCAGAGCCACAAAGCATTGCGCGACGCGGCGATCCGAAAAGCCTATCTGGACTACGGCTTCCCCATGGCAACGATTGCCGTACATGCAAAAGTACACTATTCGACAGTGAGTAAAGTCATCAAAGGGGGGCAAAAATACCATGATATCAAGACTTGACCCCTTTCATGAAAAGATCTGCTCACGCGCAGCGCTTGCGCAGCGGCTTGCCAGTTTGCCCAGGCCGCTGGTGTTTACAAACGGTGTGTTTGATGTGTTGCACAGGGGACATGTGATGTACCTGGCGCAGGCGCGCGCGTTAGGTGCGAGTCTGCTGGTTGCGCTGAACACCGACGCCTCAGCCCGCCGGCTTGGCAAAGGACCTGATCGCCCACTCAACAACGAAGCCGACCGTGCCGTGGTCATGGCGGCGCTGGCCAGCACCAGCCTGGTGACCTGGTTCGACGAAGACACGCCGTTGGAACTGATCACCCAGATCAAACCCGACATCCTGGTGAAAGGCGGTGATTACGACATGAGCAAACTCGCCGAGACCCGAGTCGTTGAGGCCTATGGCGGACGTGCCTTGGCGCTGCCGTTTGTTGACGGATACTCCACCACCACACTACTGGAAAAAGCAAAACTAA
>CAZZLB010000427.1:0-3178 GCA_964654655.1 uncultured Rhodoferax sp.
TGGTTCTGTGTTTCCCAGACTTCGGTGGTGAGTGTGCCGCGCACCGCACGGGCGTTCTCGCGCGCTGCGTTCAGGCATGACACGATGGAGGACGGGTTGCTCTCGTCCTTGACCATGAAATCCATGACGCCGCGAACGTGGATTTCGCCATGCTTGGCCTTGTAGACCGACGCCAGTTCGCTGATGCTCAGCAGGCCTTGCCAACCCACCAGCGCCACGGCGTCAGACTGCGGCAGCAGCGAGGTCTGGTAGTTGACATCGAGCATGCGCGCCGTGTTCTCGGCGCGTTCGGTGTAGCGCGACATCCAGAACAAGTGATCGGCAGTACGTGACAGCATTGAATCTCTCCTTAAGCCGACTGTTTTTGCAACTGCCCGGGCGTTGTCGCCACGGACACGCCGTTCTCCAGCACCCAGGTGTCCTTGGTTCCGCCGCCCTGCGACGAATTGACCACCAGCGAGCCGTCTTTCAGCGCGACCCGCGTCAAGCCGCCGGGCACCATCTGTACCGTCTTGCCACTGAGCACATAGGGTCGAAGATCGATATGGCGCGGCGCAATACCGCTCTCGACAAAGGTCGGACAACTCGACAGGCTGAGCGTGGGCTGGGCGATGTAGCCGTCCGGATTGGCCAGTACAGCCTTGCGGAAGTCCTCGATTTCTGCCTGCGTGGCGGCCGGACCCACCAGCATGCCGTAGCCACCGGCACCATGCACCTCTTTCACCACCAGATCCTTCATGTTGGCCAGCGTGTAGGCCAGATCGTCCGGGTTGCGGCACAGGTAGGTCGGCACGTTATTGAGTATGGGCTTCTCACCCAGGTAAAACTCGATCATCTTGGGTACATAGGCGTAGATCGACTTGTCGTCGGCCACACCGGTGCCGACCGCGTTGCAGATACTCACGTGGCCGGCCCGATAAACGTCGAGCAGCCCGGCGCAGCCCAGGGTCGATGTGGGTCGAAATACCTTGGGGTCCAGAAAATCGTCATCAACACGGCGGTAAATCACATCCACCCGCTTCGGGCCGCGCGTGGTGCGCATGTAGCAGAAGTTGTCTTTCACGAACAGGTCCTGCCCTTCGACCAGTTCGACGCCCATCTGCTGCGCCAGAAAGGCGTGCTCAAAGTAGGCGCTGTTGTGCATGCCGGGCGTCAGTACAACGACCGTCGGCTCGGCTGTGGTGGCCGGGCTGCTGGCGCGCAGGGTCTCCAGCAGCAGATCCGGGTAGTGCGCAATCGGTGCCACGCGGTGTGCGTTGAACAGCGCCGGAAACAGGCGCATCATCATCTTGCGGTCTTCCAGCATGTAGCTCACACCGCTGGGCACGCGCAGGTTGTCCTCCAGCACAAAGTACTCGCCCTCGCCCTGCGAGTTGGGTGCGCGCACGATGTCGATGCCGGAGATATGCGAGTAAATGTTGTTGGGCACCGAGACGCCCATCATCTCGGGGCGGAACTGGGCATTGCCCATAACCTGTTCGGGTGGCACCACGCCGGCCTTGATGATTTCCTGGTCGTGGTAGACGTCATGTACAAAACGGTTGAGCGCGCTGACGCGTTGCACCAGACCGCGTTCCAGAAACGACCACTCGCTGGCCGGAATGATGCGTGGAATCAGGTCAAACGGAATCAGGCGCTCGGCGCCTGCACCCTCCTCGTCCTTTTCACCATAGACCGCGAAGGTGATGCCGACGCGCCGGAAGATCATCTCGGCCTCCTCGCGTCGCTTGGCCATCATGTCGCCGGGCTGGCGCGCCAGCCATTCGTCATAGATCTTGTAATGGTCCCGAATCTGTGCGCCATGAGTGAAAAACTCGTAGGGCAGGCGGGTGTACATCTCGTCGAATTTCAACATAAAGGACATTTCTCCTGCCTCTAGCTTAGCAAGCTTTGCGCCAGCACCTGAAAAAGCCTCAGGGCACCTGATGCTGCCAGTAGCGCCGCGCCTGGTCTCGCTGGCAATGGATCGCTTGCGCCTGATCCGACTTCCAGCTCGCCGCACCACAATGGGGCGAGTCAATGACGCGAATCCCGCGTTCCTGGTAATGCACCAAAACGGATGGCGCCGGGTGCCCAAATCGGTTACGGTAGCCCGCCTGCACCAGTGCAAACCGCGGCTGCACGGCGTCAAGAAAGGCAGCACTGCTGGAAAACCGGCTGCCATGGTGGGGCACCAGCAACACGTCGGACCGAAGGTGGCTCTCCCCGGCAAGCTGCGTCTGCTCCACCAGTCGCTGTTCCTGCGCCTGTTCGATGTCCCCCACCAACAGGGCGGTCTGCACGCCGTTGCTGATGCGCAGAACGCAGCTCATGGCATTGGATTTCAGATCCAGTTCGTAATCCTGCGCGAGCGGGCTCATCACCTCAAATTCGACACTGTCCCATTGCCAGCGCTGGCCTGCGGCACAGCGGCGTGTCGGACGCAGCGCCTGCAATTCATGGTCGTCCTCGATCGAGCTCAGCAGTTCGGCTTGCGACTGCATCTTCAGCACGGCCGGCGCGCCACCGGTGTGATCGATGTCGCGGTGACTGAGCACCAGCAGGTCCAGGCGCAGCTGCAATGCGCGCAGCAAAGGCACCAGCACGCGGTTGCCGGCATCGCTCTCGCGGCTGAAGCGCGGCCCAGCGTCGTACAGCAGCGCGTGGCTGGCCGTGCGCACAATGACGGCGTTGCCCTGCCCGATGTCTGCCGCCAGCAGTTCAAACTGTCCGGGTTGTGGCGCTGGCGCCTGCCACAGCAGCACGGGCAACATCAACGGCAGGCCCATCAGGCGCAGGCTCCAGGGCAGTTGCATGGCGAGCATCAAGCCACCCAGAACGCCAAGCGCACCGGCCCACAGAGGCGCCTGCGCCACCGCGAACGTGGCAAAGGGCAAGGCAGCCAGCGCTTGCAGATACCAGCTCAGCGTCGAGACGGCAAGCGCCGCCAGATCCCACAAGGGCTCTATCACCACACCCAACATGGCCAGTGGTGTGACCAGCAGCGTGACCCAGGGAATGGCCAGCGCATTGGCCGCCAGGCCAACGACCGAGACCTGGCCAAACAGCAACAACGTCAGAGGCGTCAGCGCCAGCGTGATGACCCATTGTTCATGCAGGAGTGTCCAGAGGCTGGCCCCCACGCTTGCCCCCACGCTTGCCGCTGAGTGCCTGGTTCCGGGATCTGTCGCGAACAACA
>CAZZLB010000428.1:0-3176 GCA_964654655.1 uncultured Rhodoferax sp.
GACAGCTGGTGGGTGCCAAGTACCGTCAATCTGCTGGATGCAAGCGGCACGGGTGCGAATGCTGTCGCCCGCACCATCACGGCAAATAGCACGGTAACAGGGGTTGAAGGCGTCACCGCCGCACAGGCAAACTACAACCTGCTCCCTGCAGCTGGGCCGCACGCTGACGGCGTAGTGCGCGTGAGTGTTGTCGGCTTGGGTGGTGCCAGCGTGGCTGACTATAACTCGACAGCGACAGCCGATTTGTTTTCTTACAGCCTCAACAACGGCTTGAACTGGACTACGGTCAATCCGGATGGACTGGTTACGATTACTGGCACCGCCACCACCTTCTCCTTGCGAGTAGGTGTGGTGTCGGACCAACTTTCAGAAACCGGTGAGCAGTTGATGTTCACTGTGGCCAATACCGGGACCAGCCCCGCCATCACCGACAGCTGGTGGGTGCCAAACATCGTCAATCTGCAGGATGCACCAGGCACCGGTGCGGTGGCGTTTGCGCGCACCATCACGGCAGGCACACCAACCACCGGCATGGAAGGTACCAATGACTGGGGCACCAATACTGCACCGGCAATAGCCACCTTCAACGTTTCGTATGATGGAATCAATACTACGGTAAGCAATTACGGAGACACCCAGGTTCAGGTCAGAATGTACGGCTCCGGTGGTGCTGGAACCTCTGACTACAGCGGCTTCAAGTACCACATGGGAACAGGCGCAGGCGGCTGGTTGGACGTTCCTGTCGATGGCCTGATCACGATTGCCGCTTCGGCCTCCGCTTTCCAGTTGGCCACCTTGGCCGTGACTGACAGCAACACGGAAACCGGCGAGGGCGTTACATTCACCGTGTCCCAGACCGCCAAGAGCATTGGTCTGGTTGACAGCTGGTGGGTGCCAAGCACGGCTGATCTGGCCGACGTGGCGGCCGTCTACACGGTTTTGACCGGTGGCACTGGCGCTGACATCTTCACTCCCACCGCTGCTCGCGAGATGTTCGTAATTTCTGCAGGCCAATCGCTGGCTCAAGCTGGTCTGTTTGACATCATCAACGCCGGTATTGCGACGGGCCCGACTTCAGGCGACCTGATTAGTATAGGCGGGACCCATGGGACGATTGCAGCCTATCCTGGAAGTTTTGCAACAGATACTTTGTTGCTAGCCGACATAGCGGCTCAAACTGTGACAGGCCTTGCCGCCAGGGACATAGGATACTATGCGCTTGGATCTGACCTTTATCTTGTCATCAACTCTGACGGTGGCACAACCTTCAATTCGGCCGACACCCTGATCAAGATCGTTGGTGCTGGCACCTATACCCCAACGGACATTGATTGGCTCTTTGCTTAACTGGTTGAGCTGAGCGATTACCAACCCAGGCCCGCTTCCGCAAGGTGGCGGTCTGGTATAAACTGCAAGCGCCGACAGAGGCGTGCATTGCATGATAAGTTGCAGGGAGTAAACAAGATGGCGATTGACTGGCCCCTGGCCCAGCGCAGTGTGCTGGTCGTCTCGGCGATGGTGCTCTGTTCGTGTGGGGGCGGCGGTGAGACCCCGGTTTCTGCCCTGCAAGCGCTCCCTGCGCAGGCGGGCGTCATACACCCAACGATGCAGGCTGCCACCAAAGTCACCGGCAACGTAGCCACCGCGATTCAGGTGTTTCAGGCTTTGACCGGACAGGCGCCGGGCAATCTGACTTTGCTTTCCTACACCACGCAGGCCGGCAACGATGCTCCCGCATTCGCGTCTGCTCTGGCCAGCATTTATGCCAAGACCAGCAGCGATGCCAGTCTGGCCCTGATGGTCCTCAACAACCTGGGGGTCACAGCCAGCAGTGTGCCGGCCGTCAATGCGCAAGGCCAAAGCGAATACGCACTGCTGCTTGACGCTCTGGGACAGATGTTTGCCTACTACGGTCCGGCTATGCGTGGCCAGATCATCCTGAACGCCACCCGCCTGCTGGCCGGCCTGGAGGCTGATCCCACCTATGGCCCGGTTGCCATCAACTACAACAACCAGACCTGGCTTAACTACAACTACGCGACCAATGCCGCCAACCAGAGCGTCGCCGTGGTGCCGGTCACTACAGCCAATGCCGGTGCGGCGCAAAGCGTGCTGAGCGGGGCCAGCGCCACATTGGATGCCAGCGCAAGTGTCGCCGCCAGCGGCACCCTCAGCTACACCTGGACACTGAGCTCCAGGCCGTCTGGCAGCTCAGCGACGCTGAGCAACGCCAACGCGGCCAAAGCCAGCCTTGTGACCGATGTGGTGGGGAGCTATGTGGCCAGTGTCGTCGTCAGCGACGGCACGCTCACCAGTGGCGCTGCCAGCGTCAACATCACAGCCACCCAAATGCACGACACCGGAATTACGGCCAGCCAGTGCTATGCCAGCGGCAGCAATGCCCTGGTCAGTTGCACCGGCACCGCCGCGCTGGCACTCAACAGCGCGCAAGACGGCATGGTCGGGCGTGACGTGACCAGTGCCAGCAACACCGACGGCAAACTGGGTTTGAGCTTCAGCGCCGTGGGCAGCTACGCGAATACCGAATGTGTCAAAGACAACCTGACCGGCCTGGTCTGGGAAGGCAAGACCACGACGGGCGATCGCGCCAGCAGCAACAGCTATACGAACTATGGCGACAGTCGCAGCGCGGATGCCAGCGCCTATGTGACGACGGTCAATGCGGCCAAGCTGTGTGGCTATAGCAACTGGCGTTTGCCGACACGCGACGAACTGCAAGCCCTGCTTGATTACTCGGTGGCGAGCCCCGAACCCACCGTGGATGCAGCGTGGCTGCCAAATACGGGAGCTTCAGCGTATTGGACTTCTTCGTCCTACCTCGGAAGTTCTGCCAAGGCCTGGTCGGTGAACTTCGCCAATGGCTTCGTCAGCAACAACGCCCGCAGTGGCAAACTCCTGCTCAGGTTGGTGCGCTAGGCATCGCGACCTTGTTGGCAAAGGGACACCGTATGAAACAAAAGAGAATCGCGGCTATCGGTGCGCTACTGGGATGGTTGGTCGCCACATCCTGCCCAGCGCAAAGCGTGTACAGCTACAGCGCGGACGCAGGCGGCACCGCGAACGCCCTGGTCACCGACAGCAGGACGGGTCTGACTTGGCAACGCTGTAGCGCAGGCCAAAGCTTTGCGGCCGGTACCTGCAGCGGCACGGCCAAC
>CAZZLB010000429.1:0-3171 GCA_964654655.1 uncultured Rhodoferax sp.
AACAAATGGGCAAACCCGTTGATTTCAGGCGTTTGCAGGAGCTTGCACAGTCGCTCTGGCAACGGCGCCTGGAGACACCCAGGTGAGGCCACAGCGGGCGCTGCCTGCTTTGGGTGAGCGCCGCTACAACGCCTGGAACGAGCACGTGAAGCAGCGCTACGGCGCGCGCGTGCAGAAGGTGTCGGTGGAAGCGGGCTTTACCTGCCCGAACCGCGACGGCTCGGTTGCCACCGGTGGCTGCACGTTTTGCAACAACGACGGCTTCACGCCGCTTTACCTGGAGCGGCGCCAGAGTGTGACACAGCAGATTGACGCGGGGCTGGATTTTCTGCAGCGCCGCTACCCGGGAACGAATCGCTTCATCGCTTACTTTCAGAGTTACAGCAACACCTATGGCGAAATGGAGCGGCTGCGCGCGCTTTACCAGGAGGCGCTGGCGCATCCGAGAATCAGCGGTCTGGCCATAGGCACGCGGCCCGACTGTCTGCCTCAGCCGGTGCTGGAGTACCTGGCTGAACTCGCGCGCGATCACATCATCGAACTGGAAATCGGCGTCGAGTCCTGCAACGATGCGGTGCTCGCCAGCGTGAACCGCGGGCACGACTTTGCTGCCAGCGTGGACGCCATAGCGCGCGCCGCCGCGCTGGGGCTGGACGTGACCGCGCATGTGCTGCTGGGTTTGCCCGGGGAGTCGCGCGAGAGCATGCTTGGCGGTGCAGGCAAGCTCTCAGCGCTGCCGATCCACGCGCTCAAGCTGCACCAACTGCAGCTGGTGCGTGGTACGGCCCTGGCGCGCCAGTGGCAGCGCGACCCCACCAGCGTGCCCTTGTTTGGCGAGCAGGAGTGCATCGGTCTGCTGTGCGACTTCATCGAGCGTCTGGCCCCGCACATCCTGCTGCAGCGCGTGGGCAGCGAGGTGCCGCCTTCGATGAAGCTGGCACCTGAGTGGAATGTGCGCCTGTCGGAAATGGCACCGCGCATCTCGGCCGAACTGGCGCGCCGGGGCAGCTGGCAGGGCAGCCGTTACGACTGACCCAATTGCAATGCCATGGCCTGCAGGCTGATGGCCTGAGCACCGTGGCGCACCGGGTAGGTCTCGGTGCCCGGGTAGACCACATAACGCTGCGTGATCTGAAGGTCATCGCAGGCCAGCGCAAAGCCTCGATCCAGAGCGGGTGCCGATGAGCGCTTGATTTCAATGGCCATTTCGGGCACGCCGCCACGCTCCAGCAGCAAGTCGATTTCAGCACCATCGTGAGTTCGGTAGAAATAGGGTCGCCGGCTCGGCCCTGCACACTGCAAGAGATTTTCGATCACATAGCCTTCGTAGCTCGGGCCCGCTACCGGGTGGCCGACCACGTCGTTCCAGGAACTCAAACCCAACAAGGCGTGGTTGATGCCGCTGTCACGCAGATAAACCTTGGGGGTTTTGATGAGTCGCTTGCCGGCATTGCTGCTCCAGGGTGCCAGGCGACGCGCCAATTGCAGGTCGACCATCAGATCGGCATAGCGCGTCACTGTGGGCGCAGACACGCCCAAGCCTGCAGCGAGCTTGGCCTGATTCAGCAGGCCACCCTGCTGATGTGCCAGCATGGTCCAGAAGCGGCCCAGGGTTTCTACCGGCATGCGCGGGGCAAACATCGGAACATCACGCTCGAGGTAGGAACGGATGAAGTCTTGCCGCCAGGTCAGGCTGGTCTGTTCATCGCTCGCCAGCAGACTTTCGGGGAAGCCGCCGCGCACCCAGAGCGTGGCATCGCTGATTGCACTGGCGCTGGCTTCCAGCGTGTTGATGGCGCCAATTTCGAGGTAGGAGACACGGCCCGCCAGAGTCTCTGATGACTGGCGCATCAGGTCCAATGCTGCCGACCCCAGTAGCAAAAAGTGACCGAATTTTTGGCCGGCGGCGCGCTGCTCGTCGATGATGCCGCGCAAAATTTCGAACAGACCTGGCGCACGCTGGATTTCGTCAATGACCACCAGTTTGCCCTGCTGTGCCCGCAGGTAGGCGTCTGCGTCGTCGAGGCGCAGGCGGTCGGCCGGACGCTCCATATCGAGATAGATGGCGCCGCCCGGCCAGTCAGCCGCCACTTTGCGCGCCAGCGTGGTTTTGCCGACCTGGCGCGGCCCCAGAAGGACAACTGCCGGAACCACGGAAGTCAGGCGCGCGCGCAGTAAATTTTCAATTTCCCGGTTTATCATTGCCGATAATCATACATCAGACGTTAGATTAACGGTAATACAATCACCGGCGCAAAGCCGCCGCCCTGGGTTCTGAAGTTGGTGGTCTGACCGGCGTACATGCGGGCTGCGAGCAACTGCACTCGGCCCGCGTAGCTGTAGGCGCGCAGGTCGAACTTCAGGTCGGTCTGCACGCCATCGACTTCGATCAGACGCTCGGCAGGCGGCACCAGCGCCTGCGCCACAAAGTCGCCCGCCAGAATTTCGCTCCAGACGCGGCGCGTCAGCTTGTCGCCGCGGTAGGCGGCCTTGGCGCCATAGCCGGCCACTGGTTTGAAAAACAGTTGACGGCGCTCGGCCCACAACTCGTCAGCGCGCTCGGCGGTGACGAGGCGGGTCCTCGGGACGGCAGCAGCGAGCAATTTTCTGTCCTGTGCCGATGCGCCCCAACTGGTCAGCAAGGCATCCTGGCTGAGCGCGATCAGGTTGCGCTTGTCCGCATGCAGCGCGTGCGCGCGTGGATGCGGCGTCAGCACCACGGCGCCACTCTCGTAGGCGTGGCGCAAGGCCTGATGGGCTGGCTCTTCCAGGTAGAAATCGGTGAGGCGCTTGTAAACCATGTCCACCGCTGTGCCCTGGTGCCACAGCTTGCCCCCGTGCCAAGTCAAAGCAGACGGGTCGGCCACGGCCGCATGCACGCCAAAGCGTTCGAACAACTGGCGAAACAACTCGAACTCGGGCGCCAGATACTGCTTCTCGGGCGCGTCATCAACAATCAGCACCGAGCCCCAGGGCGCATCACCGCGCTGGTAGCGCCACTCCGCGCGAAACATGTCGAACAGGGTCTGCTCCAGGTCGTCCGCCGAGGAGTTGGGAGCAAAAGCCCAGTCCATCTCTTTGCAGCAGGATTGCTGGGCTTTGGAAAGCACGGTGTTCAGCAGCAGACCACCAGCATTGGTGTTGACCTCGATCAGCTGCGGACCGCTGGCA
>CAZZLB010000430.1:0-3169 GCA_964654655.1 uncultured Rhodoferax sp.
GCGTAGAAATCGCCGGAAGGGTCGCGCTGTAATGACCAGCGGTGAGAATGTCCCATCGCAATATGACAGTGATACTGCACGGCTAAATCCCGCGCTGTGTTGGGGCCAGCTCCGACCGGGTGTTCAATACGCCAGGTCTTATCCCCGGATACTACTTTGCACCAATAATAGGGTGTCGCCTTCCAGTTTTCGCCAGCGCCGATAAAGCGCAATAGTTCATCCGCGCTTTCGCCAAATTCCTGCTTGAGCAGTTTACGCTTCTCGTGGTTTCCCATAATGTAGGTGATATTTTGGAAGATCGACAATTCCTTCACTGTCTTGCGTATGCCGGCCAGCTCTTCGCTGATCGTTTCGTCCCCGGAAATAATGCCTACTTTTTCCAGCTCACTGTAGGCATCGTCTCGCAGTTTTGGATCCAGCTTTTGCACCAGGTTGACCAGAACGTCAGACTGCTTTCCGGTCATGCGCGCCTTCTGGAAGTCCGCTCCCCAATGTGAGAAGTTGGCAAAGTGCACGAAGTCACCTGCCAGTATCAATTGCGTTATCCCGTAGTAACTCGCCAATTTAACGCAATCAGTGACGAATTGCGAATTGTGATACGGTGTCTCTACGTCCGATAAAACCAGCACGTCCCCGGTGACGGTTATATGGTCATCCCAGCGCTGGAATACTCCATCCGTGATGACACGTGCCTGAATCTGCTTTCGGCGTTCAGCCTGCGCCGCGTACAGCCGGCTGCTGTACGTTGTGTATTTCAATCCCAGCATCGCGGCGTGTTCAGGCTGAGTTATCGACGATTGCAGGATGTCCCACTCCGCCAGTATCTCTTTCCCCGACAATCCGTGGCCTTTCATGTTATATCACCCAGTCTGTCAGGTTCTTTCCCATGTACCGAAGTGCGCACCAGCCGCCGTCTACCTTCCCCCATATTCCTCCAGTGCTTATTGTGATGGCCGTGATAATCGCGCTTGTACTGTTCGCCAGACGGTCAACGATCGCGGAAGACGGATCTGGTTTTGCGCGTACCATCAACGCTGGTGACGCCGTGATCTTCACAAGCTTCGGCAGCTTGATCGGGTTCAGCTTGGCCATCTCCACCCAGAAAGTTCCCATAATGGGAACATAGACCGGTTTTGCTCGTTCTCCCCAGCCGTTTGATCGGTTGTAGTCATAGACCATGTGTACCAGGTGAGGCGTGTTGTCTTTGCTCAAGAAGGCCAATTCCGGCAGTGTCGCGCCAGTCACCTGTCCCCAGCCGGATAATATCTTGTCAATTTTTACGATGTTGCGACCCGGCCAGAGTAAGCCAATCCACTTTATGAATGAACCGTCAAGTCCTTTGCTTGGCCCCCAATCCGGCGCGCTGATCTGACTGGCAGCTGCCGCGTTGGTCGGATTCAGCCTGCGTATCTGCGGTGACATATACAGCCAATTGTACTTGGCCATGTTATCCCCCAAATGCGGAGGCGTCCTGGTCATCGGCAGGGTCAACGGGCCGCCGCCAGGTCTCTCCCAATAGTTCACGCTATTGAACGTATAGTATTCTGATGTTGTTGTGACAGGCGATGTAACGACCGGTTCAGCAGGTGGAGTAACAACTACTTCGGTTGGTGTTGTTATTACTTCGATCGGCAATTCAGTACCGCCGCCTAATTCCGCGACCATTTCCTCTTCTGTTCCGTTGTACCAGTTCTCGTCAACGTTCAGCGCTTCGTTGATGCCGTACTTTTTCGCGTCACCCTTCTCCGAGAATTGCCAGATAGCATATCGCTTCCACGGCGCTATGATCGGCACGGAAACTCCATAATTTGCAATCCAGAGTTTGCGATTGAGCAGGTCGGATGTCGGCTGAAGCGCCAGGTAATTCTTGATAATGTTCGGACTGGTGTACAGCATACACGGCCTGCCGAACAGGTAGTCTATTTCCCGCAACATTTCCAGTACTTTGTTTTCCAGCGTTTTGCCGGTTGGAAACTCATGATACCAGTCTTCTACGTCAAGGATTGGAGGTAGTTCTAATTTTCCGGCTTGCTTGAAGTAGTATGCGGCCTGTGCTTTTGCCGGAAGTCCTACCCGCCAGAAGTGATAACTTCCGCGTAGAAACATGCCTTTGGTTGCCTGGCTGTGCAGGCTGTACACGGGATCGGTGTAACTGATCCCTTCGGTCGCCTTCATGATGAGAAACTTCACGCCGGCTGCTTTGGCTGTGTTCCAGTCAATTGTCTGTGCTGTGGAAGGGTTGTCTTCCCAGCGGCTTGTGTCAAGTCCTAGAATCATGATCTCTCCTATGCTGGTCTAATCGGGATTGATAGAGCAATTGCTTTTTTACTGGTTGTAAGTGTCCATCCAATAGTTTCTGTTGAAGAGGTAGCTGTTTTTGTATCAATAGCGCAAATAAATTGTAAAGAGGATGGTCTGGATAGTAACCTATTCGTTTGTCCAGATCCGCTCGCGGAAACTAATGTTGTTCCTGGAGAGCTAGATTCAACCTCGATAAAGAACCCAATAACCATATCGCCAGGGATTGCATCTGTTGTTATGACAGATTGCGCCGTTCCAGTAACTATGTTACTGTTAAACGTACCAAGATAAGATGTAGACTTAACACCAGATAAAGCTATAAACATATCTACGTGTACGTTGCCAGTTCCAACAGTTATTGATGTAATCGTTTGAAGTCCAGTACCATTATCTTTAAAAAAATAAGCATTTGTTAGTGAATTTACATACGTTGCGTCTGCGCCATAATAAACATTAGCCGTACTTCCTGTTTGTGTCATGGAGGAACCTGCAACTAATGGAGGGGTAGAAATAATAACTGTTCCAGCTTTTAACCCAGAGCAAATACCAATTATTAGTCTATCAGAATTAGTACCACATTGAAGAGACCCTGTTACTGCGGTTGATCCCAATAATGCTAATGACAATACCCCTTCTACCACCACAGCAGCGCTTGCTCTACCAAATTCCGGCGAAATAATAGCCTGTACTGTTCCGGTCGCTCCACCTGCGTAAGCCGTTACGGCAAACCCAATCAAACCGTCTTGACGAGCACCGCCAGACGCTTTCGCCATTCCTGCCGTCGTGCTGCTGACCAGTGCGTTACCAATTGCTACGTTTCCTGTAACCTGTACGGTTTCGATACTTCCCCCAATTGCTATATTTCCAG
>CAZZLB010000431.1:0-3163 GCA_964654655.1 uncultured Rhodoferax sp.
AGGCTCCTATCTAGGCACTAGATAGGAGTTTTTTCGTTATGCCGAACGTGACCCTGCACCCACACCAACTCAAGGCACTGGAGCGTATTAGGCCCAATAGGGGCCATTACCTCGGTGATGAGCCGGGATGCGGGAAGACCATCGTGGCCCTAGATGTCGTCTGTACGAGCGGGCAACTCACAGTAATCACGGTCCCAGCCTACCTCAAGCAGAACTGGCTGAGGGAGTGCGAGAGATTCTACCCTGAAGTCAAGGCCCAGATATTCACCCGAGACTTCGTGTTGGACAAGGCCACGAAGATAATCATCCTCAGCTATGAGATGCTTCCCAAGTGCCAGAAGTTCTTTAGGACTGCTCAGTTTTATATCTTCGACGAGGCACACCTCGCATCCAACCCCAGAACACTCAGAGCTAAGAAGATTTCTGAATACGTGGCGAGATATAAGCCCAGGCAGCTATTGCTCATGAGCGGCACCATTATCAAGAACAGAATCCCTGACCTCTACATGCCCCTCAAGTTGTTGGATGTGGTGAATGACTGTGGGTTCAGAGAGCACTACCCCAACTTCATTTCGTTCTGTCGGCGCTTCACACACGAGAAGTTGGTGAAGACAGGGGGATTCATACGCAAGGAGTACCTGGGAATACAGAACGAAGACGAGCTGAGGCGATGGCTCAAACCCTTCTACTCCAGAAACAAGCTGTCAGACATCGCAGAACTCCCGCCTATGGTGCTCCAAACCATAGAGTTGGAGGGCGGAACATCGCTACTCGACAAAGAGTTAAAGGCCGAGTGGGATAAGTATCGGGATGGCGACTACATCGGAGACGACTATGGTGGAGACGAAGACGAACTTGTGGGAGAACACATCTCTTCAGCAAAGGCGCGCTCTGCGCTTGAAAAAGCTCCGGCAGTTGCGTCGTTCGCGACGGATTTGCTCGCTTGTTTCGCCGGACCGCTCGTCATATTTTCTGACCATAGAGCGAGTGCCGCTGACATTTGTTCGAGGCTTAGGGGAGCGGGGCACACAGCCGAGCTTATTATGGGCGGAATGAGCGACAAGCATCGTGACGCAGTGTGCCAACGGTTCCAGGCAGGAGAGCTGGACGCAGTGGTTGGGACGCTGGGCGCAATGAGCACTGGGTTGACTTTGACTCGTGCAGCCACAGCTCTGGTGTGCGACAGGAGCTGGAGCCCTTCGGTGAATGTGCAGGCGGTCAAGCGCATCCATCGCATCTCCCAGACGAACAAGTGTAGGGTTTATTACTTTGTTCGTGGGAAGATTGACGAGGCTATTGCAAAGAATCTAGCAGAGAAAGAGAGAATATCGAGTCAGGCGTTAGAGGGAATGTAGCATGATTGACGCCATCAAGTGGGTGCTAGCTGTGCTGTTTCTGCTTGTGGCTGCGGTGTGCGGGTGGAGGTTTTGGGATGAGACTGATTAGCTGTGACCCTGGTATCGAAGGGGCGTTCGTCGAATGGGAGGATGGGGAGCCAGTCTCCTTTTTCCTTATGCCCACGAATGGTGGAGCTGTGGATCTGAAGGGAGTAACTGCCATCCTTGATGGAGGTTATGACTTATTCGTTCTGGAGAAGGTTGGGGGGCTCATGGGCCAATCGCCCTCGAGGGCATTCAATTTCGGGCGACAGGTGGGGACGCTTTACGCAACAGCAATCGCGCTGGGAGTAAGGGTGGAAGAGGTGGCCCCTGTCACTTGGCAGAAGGTGAGCCACTACGGACTGCCCAAGAAGCTACAGCCCAAAGAGCGCAGTCGCGCTGCAGCAGAGCGCCTTTACCCAAAGTTTAATACGATTCCAGATAGGTGTCGCGTACCTCACGACGGGGTGTGCGATGCGTTGTTGATTGGTCATTGGTACAGAATGCACAAAGGAGAGATGGATATATGACAGAAATACTGATGGAAGGAACCATAACGCAACAAGAGAACGTCGAAGCGTTTGTGCGAGAGCCCGACCCAAGAGGAGAGCCTTGGGATGAGGAATCAGAAGAGTTCAAGCTAGAGAAGAGAGTCTGGCTTGAGAGAGCTTCGACAAGTCCCGAGAGCTTTGAAGAGTTTGCGAACTTCATCATGCGCCGACCCCACGACTGCGGCACGATCGTGTGGGCATGCCTAGCTGCGATGGGTAAAGCATTCAATATTATCAACAACCACCCAGTAGACGGGGGAATTACAGGCTTTCAGGCCGGAGCCCTCCAATGGATGGTGCTCAGGCATATCTTTAACAAGACTAGCTCAACAGGCTACCAACTCGCAGACTACGATTGGCTACTTAATCCCGACAACGAGGAGCACTTCACTACGGTTCCCGCTGACATCTGGAAGCTCGTGGTCGAGGAAGCCAAGAAGCGATTGGAGCTGCACGAGTCAGGGGAAGAGCTGGCGCCGCTCTCGCTGAGGGACCACTGGCAGAAGATTGTGGCGGGCATGGTTCCCTTTGGGCTTCGATTGGGGGTGGCCATTGAGAGCGAGTGAGAAGCGTAAAGCCCAGCAGCAACGAAACATCGACGCAAAGGCCGTGAAGAGGCGCGAGGGGGTGCTTATCCGAAAGGGACAGGCATTCGCCAATGACCAGGAACTGAAGCGCCTGTGCGTCAGCATTGCGATGATTCAGGTGTCCCTCGAGGCACCCCTCGCTCCGGGACTTGAAGGAGCGAAGCGACTCCACGCTCGGGCAGAGAAGGTCTACCTTGCATTCAGGGCTCTTCCTGCGGCTCAACAGATTGGGGCGTGGAAAGCGGGGCAGGATTACGTCAAGAGCGGCGGCAATTTGTCAGAGTTCTTGAACTTCGGGGGTATGGCTCATGGTGGTGGTGGGCAAGCGAAGCTGGAAGAGCATCCAGAACAAGCGTGAGAGATTCTCAGGGGCTGAGTTTATGGAGGCGATGGAGTTCATGAAGCGAGTCAAGGCTCGCTACTCCCAACTCGAACTCACAGCTATGGGGTTTAAGCGATACTCTGTTGCGGGTTGGTACAACTCTGGAGTCATTCCGCGAGATGAGACTCTAGCAAAACTGAAGGAGATAATGGCAAATGATACTCCACGACTTTAGGTGCGCACAGTGCGGGTACACAGAAGAAGAACTCCCTATCGAATCCGGCATCACTGAGATACCGTGTCCCGCGTGTGATGAGGGAATCA
>CAZZLB010000432.1:0-3151 GCA_964654655.1 uncultured Rhodoferax sp.
TGATTCCCTCATCACACGCGGGACACGGTATCTCAGTGATGCCGGATTCGATAGGTAGTTCTTCTTCTGTGTACCCGCACTGTGCGCACCTAAAGTCATGGAATATCATTCGCCATTATCTCCTTCAGCTTTGCTAGTGTCTCGTCCCGAGGTATCACCCCAGAGTTGAACCAACCCGCCACTGAGTATCGCTTAAACCCCATGGCTGTGAGTTCGAGTTGGGAATAGCGAGCCTTGACTCGCTTCATAAACTCCATTGCCTCCAGGAACTCAGAGCCAGAAAACCGCTCACGTTTGTTCTGGATGCTTTTCCAGCTTCGCTTGCCCGCCACCATGAGCCATACCCCCGAAGTTCAGAAACTCTGACACATTACCGCCGCTCTTGACGTAGCGTTGCCCAGCGTCCCACGCTTCGGGCTGTCGAGCCGCAGGAAGAGCCCTGAACGCCTTGTAGACCTGCTCTGCCCGGGCGTGGATAGCCTCGACCGTTGGCTTCTCCCCCGCGTGCCGCACCTGGAGAATCGCGATGCGGGCGCAGAGGTCCTTGAGTTCAGTGTCATTGGCCTCGGCCTGGGCCTGACGAATCAATGCAGCCTCGTGCCTCTTTGCCTGCTTTGCGTCGATGTTCCTTTGCTGGGCAGCTTTACGCTTCTCACTCGCTCTCAATGGCCACCCCCACCTTCAACCCAAAGGGTACCATGCCCGCCACAATGTTTGCCCAGTGCTCGCGAAGCGAGACAGGTGCCAGCTCTTCCCCCGTCTCGTGCAGCTCCAATCGCTTCTTGGCTTCCTCGACCACGAGCTTCCAGATGTTTGCGGGAACCGTAGTGAAGTGCTCTTCGTTGTCTGGATTGAGTAACCAGTCGTAGTCTGCGAGCTGGTAGCCTGTTGAGCTATTCTTGTGGAAGATATGCCTGAGCACCATCCATTGGAGGGCTCCGGCCTGAAAGCCTGTAATTCCCCCGTCTACTGGGTGGTTGTTGATAATATTGAATGCTTTACCCATCGCAGCTAGGCATGCCCACACGATCGTGCCGCAGTCGTGGGGTCGGCGCATGATGAAGTTCGCAAACTCTTCAAAGCTCTCGGGACTTGTCGAAGCTCTCTCAAGCCAGACTCTCTTCTCTAGCTTGAACTCTTCTGATTCCTCATCCCAAGGCTCTCCTCTTGGGTCGGGCTCTCGCACAAACGCTTCGACGTTCTCTTGTTGCGTTATGGTTCCTTCCATCAGTATTTCTGTCATATATCCATCTCTCCTTTGTGCATTCTGTACCAATGACCAATCAACAACGCATCGCACACCCCGTCGTGAGGTACGCGACACCTATCTGGAATCGTATTAAACTTTGGGTAAAGGCGCTCTGCTGCAGCGCGACTGCGCTCTTTGGGCTGTAGCTTCTTGGGCAGTCCGTAGTGGCTCACCTTCTGCCAAGTGACAGGGGCCACCTCTTCCACCCTTACTCCCAGCGCGATTGCTGTTGCGTAAAGCGTCCCCACCTGTCGCCCGAAATTGAATGCCCTCGAGGGCGATTGGCCCATGAGCCCCCCAACCTTCTCCAGAACGAATAAGTCATAACCTCCATCAAGGATGGCAGTTACTCCCTTCAGATCCACAGCTCCACCATTCGTGGGCATAAGGAAAAAGGAGACTGGCTCCCCATCCTCCCATTCGACGAACGCCCCTTCGATACCAGGGTCACAGCTAATCAGTCTCATCCCAAAACCTCCACCCGCACACCGCAGCCACAAGCAGAAACAGCACAGCTAGCACCCACTTGATGGCGTCAATCATGCTACATTCCCTCTAACGCCTGACTCGATATTCTCTCTTTCTCTGCTAGATTCTTTGCAATAGCCTCGTCAATCTTCCCACGAACAAAGTAATAAACCCTACACTTGTTCGTCTGGGAGATGCGATGGATGCGCTTGACCGCCTGCACATTCACCGAAGGGCTCCAGCTCCTGTCGCACACCAGAGCTGTGGCTGCACGAGTCAAAGTCAACCCAGTGCTCATTGCGCCCAGCGTCCCAACCACTGCGTCCAGCTCTCCTGCCTGGAACCGTTGGCACACTGCGTCACGATGCTTGTCGCTCATTCCGCCCATAATAAGCTCGGCTGTGTGCCCCGCTCCCCTAAGCCTCGAACAAATGTCAGCGGCACTCGCTCTATGGTCAGAAAATATGACGAGCGGTCCGGCGAAACAAGCGAGCAAATCCGTCGCGAACGACGCAACTGCCGGAGCTTTTTCAAGCGCAGAGCGCGCCTTTGCTGAAGAGATGTGTTCTCCCACAAGTTCGTCTTCGTCTCCACCATAGTCGTCTCCGATGTAGTCGCCATCCCGATACTTATCCCACTCGGCCTTTAACTCTTTGTCGAGTAGCGATGTTCCGCCCTCAAGCTCTATGGTTTGGAACACCATAGGCGGGAGTTCTGCAATGTCTGACAGCTTGTTTCTGAAGTAGAATGGCTTTATCCATGCGCGTAGTTCGTCGTCATTCTGTATGCCGACGTACTCGCGACGGATGAATCCGCCACTCTTCAACAGCTTCTCAATTGTGAAGCGCCTGCAGAACGAGATGAAGTTTGGATACTGTTCCCTGAACCCACACTCGTTCACCACATCCAGCAGCTTTAACGGCATGTAAAGGTCGGGGATTCTGTTCTTGATGATAGTGCCACTCATGAGCAACAGCCGCTTGGGTTTGTATTGGTTCACATACTCTGAGAGCTTCTTCGCTCGCAGCGTCGAGGGGTTTGATACGAGGTGAGACTCGTCGCACACCACCACACCCGCAGCTTTGAAGAACTTCTTGCACTTGGGGAGCATGTCGTAGCTCATGATGAGTAGGCGGGTGTTCCGCTTCAGCTCAAAGCCCCCGGTCACTGCCTGGGCGGGAAGCTCAGGGTAGAAGTTTGCCGCCTCTCGCAGCCAGTTGAGCTTGAGATACGCAGGACACACCACAATCCCGAGCAGTCCTGAGCGGTAGATGGTCTCGAGGGCTGTAGCAGTCTTTCCCGTCCCCATTTCAGAGCCATCATACATGCCCCTGTGCCCCTTCAGAATCTTTCCCATGGAGCGAAGTTGGTGGGGGTGAAGGGTCACGTTCGGCATAACGAAAAAACTCCTATCTAGTGCCTAGATAGGAGCCT
>CAZZLB010000433.1:0-3147 GCA_964654655.1 uncultured Rhodoferax sp.
CCCAGATGAGCATGCTGCCGCGTCTGCGGCCCAAGTGCTTCTATGACCTGGTGATTGAAGTGGCCATCGTGCGACCCGGGCCAATTCAAGGCGGCATGGTGCACCCGTATCTGAAGGCGCGTGAGCATCCGGACCAGGTTGTCTACCCAAGCAAGGCGCTGGAGGAAGCACTGAAACGCACGCTGGGGGTGCCGATTTTCCAGGAGCAGGTGATGCGCATTGCCATGCTGGCGGCTGGTTTCAGCGCCGGTGAGTCCGACAGCCTGCGCCGTTCCATGGCCGCCTGGAAACGCAAGGGTGGAGTGCACAAGTTCTATGACCGCATGGTCAGCGGCATGCTCGCGCGCGGCTACACGCAGGAGTTCGCCGACAGGATCTTCAAGCAGATAGAGGGTTTTGGCGAATACGGCTTCCCCGAAAGTCATGCCGCCAGTTTTGCGCTGCTGGTGTACGCAAGCTGTTGGCTCAAACACCACTATCCCGCTTGCTATCTGGTGGCCATGCTCAACAGCCAGCCCATGGGTTTTTACAGCCCCTCGCAACTGGTGCAGGATGCGCGCAGACACGGCGTGCAGATGCGTGCTGTTGATGTGTTGTACAGCGACTGGGATTGCACGCTGGAGCAAGGGGGGGCAGACGTCCGACTCGGCCTGCGCATGGTCAGCGGCCTGGCCGAAGTAGCGGCGCTGCGCATCGTGGCGGCGCGTAGTCACTGCCCTTTCAGCAGTACCGAGGACCTGGCCTTGCGCGCTGAACTCGATCAGGGTGATCTGAAGGCACTGGCCAGTGCCGATGCGTTGCTGAGTCTTTCGGGGCATCGCCGCCAACAGGTCTGGCAGGCTGCTGCACTCAGGCCGGCGCCGGGTCTGCTGCGCTCGGTGCCAGTGTCAGAAGATATTTTGCATTTGCCAGCAGCCAACGAGGGTGAAGAGGTGTTCTTTGACTACGCTGCGCTGGGTTTGACTTTGCGCAGTCATCCCCTGGCCCTGTTGCGCCCCCGCTTGTCAAAGCAGAAGTGGCTGACATCGTCCCAATTGCATGCGTTGCCCGACGGGCGGCGCGTGGCTGCCTGTGGTCTGGTGGTGATGCGCCAGCAGCCGCAGACCGCCAAGGGCGTGACCTTTGTCACGCTGGAGGACGAAACCGGCAGTGTCAATGTGATTGTCTGGCAGGCACTGAAGGAAAAACAACGCACTGAACTGCTCAGGTCACGCCTGCTGGCGGTGCACGGTGTCTGGCAGCGCGATGTGGAAAGCGGTGGCGCCGTCTGCCATCTGATTGCCAGGCGCCTGCAGGACCTGACGCCGCTGCTGGGTGGCTTGATCACGCAAAGCAGGGAGTTTCATTGAGGCGGACGTGCAAAGCCCGACAGCTTGCTAACCAGCGTGAAACTGTGCTGCGTTCTTGCCGGTGAAGTTGGCGTAAAAGGCCTTGATAGCCAGCATGTCGGCATCGATGTTGCCTGTGGGCAAGAACACCGGCCCCAGGCCGCTGATTTTCTTTTTGTAATCCATGTAGGCCAGCACAATCGGCACCTGGGCACCGACGGCGATGTGGTAGAAGCCGGTTTTCCAGTAGCGGGTGTTGCTGCGCGTGCCCTCGGGTGGCACGACCAGTTGCAGTGGCCCGACAGCGGCCTTGATGGCGGCGACGGATGCCGCCACCAGATTGTTGGCGCTTTCGCGCCGGACCGGTATGCCGCCGAGCCATCGCATCAGACTGTAAAACGGTGGTTTGAAAATTTGCTCCTTGCCCATCCAGTAGATATTGAGTTTCAGGCTGAATGCCACCATCAGTGTGTAAGGCAGGTCCCAGTTGCTGGTGTGTGGGGCGGCGATCAGAACACTTTTGTTGCCATCGCTCGGTAGCTGGCCTTCAATTTTCCAGCCGCTGATTTTCAAAAATGCAAGCGAGAAGAGACGCAGCAGCGTGTTGATGACAGGCGTGTCGAATATGGTGTGGTGCATGGATTGTTGTGAATTATCCTGCACGGCGCTTGCCACAGGGACACCTGCGCGACTTGACCGCTATGATGGGGTACCGTGTCGCAACATTTCTTTGACCTGTCCGCTCGTCCGGCGCGATTTCGGATGGTCTGGGCTGCGCTGATTTTCAGCCTCTTGGTATTGCTTGATCGACTGCCGCGCGCACCGCTGGCTGATCAGGCGCGTGCTGTCTGGCCAGTCAATGCTCCGGTGGCTGCGGGACAGCCATTGACGTTCAGTGCCGGAGGACGCATTCCTGTACCGCTTGCGACACCCGTTGCGCACGCTAGTGCGCTGTTGGCCATGCCGGCTTCTCATCCCTCTGCTCTGCTGGCTTTTTGGTTTGCCGGTCGGCGCGAGAGTGCTGCCGATGTACAGATTGCGGCGTCGCAATTTGACCGGGCGACGCAGCACTGGAGTGCTGCGCGTTTTGTCGTGAACCGACATAAACTGGCTGAACAACTGGGCTTTGGTGTGCGTCGTCTTGGTAACCCGGTGGCCTGGCTTGATGGGCAGGACCGGGTTCATCTGTTTGTGGTGACAACCGGCTTGGGTGGCTGGGCGGCGGCACGCATCGTGCATTTGCGCCAGAGCGGCAGTGGTCAGGATTTTGCTGCACTGTCTTTTGAGGTGGAGCGGGTCATGCCCCTGTCATGGCTATGGAACAAGAGTTTTCTGGTTCGCACGGCACCCCTGTCATTGAAGGATGGCGGCATGGTGTTGCCGGTCCATTTTGAAATGGGTATCAAGTACCCGGTGGCTTTGCGCTTTGATGCCAGCGGTGTCTTCCTCGGCATGGTGCGGATTTCGAATCGAAACCACTTGCTGCAGCCAACCCTTTTGATGACAGAGGAATCCCGCTGGCTGGCGCTGATGCGCGATCAGAGTCTGGAGGGGAAGGTTGCAGTGGCGCAGACTCTGGACGGGGGGCAGAACTGGACCGATCTGCCTGATCTGGCTCTGCACAATCCCAACTCATCCGTGGCAGGTCTGGCCCTGGCGCCAGGACGCATGTTTCTGGCGCACAACTCGTTGCCCACGGGCCGGAGCGTGCTGGACTTGAGTATTTCAACGGACGGACAAAACTGGGTGTTGGCTCAGACCCTCGCGCGTGGTGCCGGTGATGATGAATATTCGTATCCGGCATTGGCCTGGGCCGGTG
>CAZZLB010000434.1:0-3143 GCA_964654655.1 uncultured Rhodoferax sp.
CTGCTGAGTCAGGGAGACGAATTGGTCGTCTTGGATATGCCTGTCACTGAATAAACTCCAACCATCAGACTTCTATGCAGCAGCCACAATCACTCAGGCGAGCAGGCAGGTTTTCTGGAGAATGTCCAAACTACAGAGGATTCACGATGGTCAGCAAAAACACGATTTGTCTTTGGTACGACGGCACCGCGCTCGATGCCGCGCAGTTCTATGCCGCTACCTTCCCCGACAGCAAGGTAGGCGCTGTTCATCGCGCACCGGCCGACTATCCCGCAGGGCGGCAGGCAGCCTGTCGCGTTCACAGAAAGCAGCCCTTCAAGGTTAGACCGAGAACCCCACTAAAGTAGCCTGGGTTGTACGCCCGCTGATTCATGGACGCCGATGCTTTCCGAATGAACCGTTTCACCCTGCGCTTCGCCGGGGCGGACATGGAGGCTGCGTTTGCGGACGAGCAGGCGCGCAAGGCGGTGCGCCCGGTCCGCATCGCGCTGGTCGTCCTGGGTGCACTGCAGGTGGCTAACTACGTGCTGACGATTCACGTTTTCAAGAGCATCGTGGTTGGCATCGGCGCACTCAACACGCTGTTCTCCACGATGGAGGCCTTGCTTCTTTACGCAGTGGTTTATGCGCTGAGCTATCGTCCGATATTCCTGAAGCGGCAGCAACTGATCATGTTCCTCCTTGCCTGCTTGATTTCGGTCGGCGTCACCCTGCACAGCGCGCGGCTTCCACTTGATGTCATCGAGGCGCGCGGTTTCACGATCATGCTGGTCTATATCTTCTTCATCTACAGCGTATTACGCCTGGGATTTCCGCAGGCCGCGCTTGCCGGCTGGCTCAGTGCCGTATTCTTCGTTGGCTATCTCCTTGAAGTGGACTTAATGGGGCCTACGGCCATTGGGCGGAGCGCTTTGATACTGGGATTAGCCAACTGTGGCGGCATGCTCATCTCCTACCAGATGGATGTCTCCGCACGCCGGGAGTTCACCGCGATGCGCCTTCTCGGTAAGGAGCGTGAACGTTCCGAGCGCCTGCTGCTCAACATCCTGCCAGCGCCGATTGCCGAGCACCTGAAAGCATCTGAAGATTCCATCGCCGAGCATTCCGATGGCGTCACAGTGCTGTTTGCCGATATCGTGGGTTTCACCCCGCTTTCGGCACGCAAGACACCGCGGGAGTTGGTCGAACTGCTGAATCAGATCTTCTCGGAGTTCGACGCCCTGGCCGATGCGCACGGCCTGGAGAAGATCAAGACCATCGGCGATGCCTACATGGCCGTCGCCGGGCTGCCGGAGCCACAGCTCGATCATGCGCCCAGGGCCGCGCGCATGGCGCTCGCAATGCACGACGGGGCTGCACGGGTGTCAGCGCAGACGGGAGAGGAACTTGTGCTGCGCATCGGCTTGCACTCGGGGCCGGTAGTGGCGGGGGTGATCGGGCGCAGGAAGTTCGCCTACGACATGTGGGGCGACACGGTCAACACGGCGAGCCGCATGGAGTCGCACAGCCTGCCGGGTGCGATCCACTGCACCGAGGCCACCGCGATGCTGCTGCGGGAAACGTTTCATTTGCAGCCGCGAGGCGCGATGGAGATCAGGGGCAAAGGTGAGATGCAAACATTTCTGGTGACCGGTGTTATGGCGCCCCCTCGTGGATAGTCGTAGGCACTTTCAGGCCAATCCCAGAAAGACCGCCAGCGCGCGGTTGACTGCCAGCATGGTGGCGTCGTCAAGGTGGCCCAGCACCGAGCCAATTTTGTCGCGGGCAACCGATTGCGGCTTGTCCACCATGATCTGCGAGACTTGATTGAGCCCATTGGCTGGCGTCGGATTCACTGCGATCCGAAACAGCGGTGTAGCCCGCAAATCACTGGTGACAGGCAAAATCGTCACCGAGGGATGTGCTTCAAACAAATCAGACTGAATCACCAGCGCCGGGCGGGGCTTGCCAAGATCGCCTTGGAGCGCGACTGTGACCAGGTCGCCGCGCTTCATTGCCAGTCCGCATGGTCAGCTGCAGCCGCAAGCCAGTCAGCGGTTTCACGCTCCTGCGCATCGCCTTGCAACAGCAGGGACTGGCGGCGGCACTCCTGGGCGAAACCGGCGCGGCGCGTGTCGGGCACCCAAATCTGCACCGGACGCAAGCCGGACTCACGCAGTGCGATGCGATGCTTTTGAACCCGTTCTGATGTTGCCGTGGCCATTTTTAATTCCAATTTCTATCGTTACATGAAACAGTTTAACCAAACCATGCGTTACATGCAACACGCTTCTGCATGAACGCTCATGCGCCGGTATAGAGATTGGAGGCCTTGGATTTCTGCTAAACCACTTCATCGCCCGCGCGCGGCGGCTCCCCGCCGGTGCGCTGCATCAGCTGGTCAAACGCCGCCAGGTCGGCACGGGCACTGCGCTCGGCGAAATAGGCCTCAGCCTGAATCATGGCCAGCTTTTCCGCCACGGCAATACTCACAAACTGGTTGATGCTGATACCGTCTTCCTTGCTCATGCGCTCCACACCGGCGCGGATGGAGCGTGGCAGACGCAGCGGGTAAGTGCTCAATTCACTCATGGTTCAAACTCCTCAAGAAAGGGCCGGGCAGCATCACCTGCAAGCCAAAGCGCATTGCTGCCTTGGCGAAGTGCCGCTGGTTGAAGGTCAAAAGAGTCTGTGCAGAGGCATTCACTGCCGCCTCCAGCACCAGTTCGTCGGCAGGATCGCGCAATTGCGGGCGCCACAAAAAATGCACTTCAACCGGTTCGACGATACGCGCCAGCGCATCCAGAAAAATGCCTGCTTGCCACGGGCTCAAACCCGCAGCCTCCATATGTTCCGGCCTCTGGCACACGGCCTCATACTCCATGAACAGACTGACACTAGCCGCAAGCGTCAACTCGCCACGCCGCGCGCGACGCAGCAACTCTGCCGAGGCACCGCCTGGACTGCGCATGGCGGCGACGATGGCGTCCGTGTCCATGACAACTTTCATTGTTAAATGATATCACGGGTGATAAGTAAATTGTTTCAAGTCGCAGGTGCGCGAGAGGGACTTCCTTCTGTCAAGCGCCTGCGTAGCTCCAGGGCCACTGGGTGGTGAGTGATGCTCTGATGCAGGAGACGCAGTTGGAGATTACGTATGACAG
>CAZZLB010000435.1:0-3140 GCA_964654655.1 uncultured Rhodoferax sp.
GCCGTAGTCGCGCGCCAGACCAAAGTTCAGGCAGATGCTCTTGGCATGGCCGATATGCAGATAGCCATTGGGCTCGGGTGGAAAGCGGGTGCGGATTTTGGCCGGATCAAGGTCACCCTTGGCGTGGTGCGCCGCATCGCCCGGGCCGCCACCCCAGCGACGCTGGGCGTAAGTGCCTTTGGCCAGATCCTGCTCGATGATCTGGCGCAGGAAGTTGCTGGGCTTGGCGGCGGATTCAACGGGGGTAGGTGCGCTCATGCCCTGATTTTAGTCGGCGCGTGGTGGCCGCCGCTTACGTCTTGCAACGATCTTCACACTGGCGCCGACATCTGCAGCAGGCCTTGCGCCGTTAGAGGGTGAGGGGCAGATGGCTGTTCCAAAGACATTCCAAGGAGAATTTGTATGAAGACACGATCCATTGCCGCTTTCGCAAGTGTGACAGTCCTGCTGACTCTCGGTTTGAGCGCTGCAGCGCAGGCGCAGCCGGTGTACTGGTCGGTTGGCTTGTCGTCTCCCGGCGTGCAGGTGGGGTTCAGTGCGACACCGCCGGTGGTCCTGGTGCAACCCAACTACCAGCCGGTGTATGTGCAGCCGCGACCCTTGTACGTGGTGCCGCGCCCGGTGTACTACGCCCGGCCAGCGCCAGTTGTTGTGCGACCGCCCCACTATATCCACACCGACTGGCGTTACGGCGCCGATCGGCACCGTTGGGAAGAACGGCGTGAGCGGCAGGAGCGCTGGGAAGGACAGCACTCAGATCGTGGTGAGCACGATCGCCGGGGCTGAGTCTGTCGACTTTCACGCCACTTTATAGGCGTTTGGCGCCAGCGACAGGCGGATTTGTCGCAATCCGGATGCATGGGTGCAAGGGGCTCCATACGCTTGAGCCCGTTCGCATTACTTGACTCAAGAGAGGAAGCACCCATGAAACCCGGATTGACATCTCAATTCACACGCCAACTGCTGGCCTTCAGCGCCACCGTATTGCTCGCTGGCGCAGTCCAAGCCACGCCCGATGCCCAGTTCGAGCCTGCTTTTGCGCAGTTCCAGCAGGCCAACAAAGGCAGCGAGAGCGCAATCGAAAAATCGGCCGAAGCCTTTGTCGCCCTGCTCAAGAGCGAGCCCACCAATCCGGTGCTGATGGTGTACGCCGGCGCTTCCACCAGCATGAAGGCTACGACGACCATGCTGCCCTGGAAGAAGATGAGCTATGCCGAGGACGGTCTGGCGATGCAGGACAAGGCGCTGGCCTTGCTGACGCCGGCGCACGATGCGGTACTTCAGCACAATTTACCGGCGGTGCTGGAAGTGAAATTTGTGGCAGCCAATACCTTTCTGGCTGTGCCCGGCTTCATGAACCGTGGCGCGCGTGGCGCCAAGCTGCTGGGTGAGGTGGTCGCCAGCCCGCTGCTTGCCACGGCTCCGCTGGCCTTTCGGGGCGATGTCTGGCTGTTCAGTGCCGAACAAGCCATCAAGGACAAGCGCAGGGACGATGCACGCAAATACCTCGACGCAGCAATCAAGGCCAACGCACCGCAGGCCGAGGCAGCACGTGCGAAGCTCAAGGACATCGCATCATGAATGGAGCTGCAGCCAACGTGGTCGAAATGCACGGTGTGCACAAGACCTACCACCTGGGTGAACACGTGATTCCGGCGCTGCAGGGCATAGACCTGAACGTGCAAAGTGGCGAGTTGCTGGCGCTGACCGGTCCCTCGGGCAGCGGGAAGAGCACCATCCTGAACTTGTGCGGCCTGATCGACACGCCGGACTCCGGTGACATCGTGCTGGGAGGCAAGGTCGTCAACGGCCTGACCGAAGTGCAGCGCACGCTGCTGCGGCGCGACGCGCTCGGCTTTGTGTTCCAGAACTTCAACCTGGTGCCGGTGATGACGGTGGCCGAGAACGTGGATTACCCGCTGTTCATTGCCGGCGTACCGGCCGCGGAGCGGCGCGAGCGGGTGGCGGCGCAGCTCAGGGCGGTTGGATTGCTGGAACATGCCCAGCATCGGCCAGATGCCTTGTCGGGTGGGCAGCGCCAGCGTGTGGCCATCGCTCGCGCACTGGTCAAACGGCCACGACTCGTGATTGCCGACGAACCGACGGCAAGCCTGGATTCGCACACGGCGGATCAGGTGCTCGAACTCATGCGCGAACTCGGCCACGCCGAGGGCGCCGCTTTTGTGATTGCCACGCACGACAGCCGGCTGAGCAGCCGCTGCGACCGCGTTGTGGCATTACTCGACGGGAGACTGCAATGAACTGGACAATGTGGTTGAAATTTGCCTGGCAGAACACACTGCGCAACCGGCGCCGTTCATTGGTCACGGTGTCGATTGCGGCACTCGGCACCGCGGCGATTCTGGTGGCCGGTGGTTTTGCCTTGTCCACGTACCAGGGCCTGTCGGAGATGGCGGCGCGCAGCACCGGGCATCTGATTCTGGCCAAGCCGGACCAGTTCAACAAGGACGAGGACACGCCGCTGCAGCATGGCCTGGACAACGCGCAGGAACTGCGCAGTCAGCTTCTGGCGGACACGCAGGTGCGTCAGGTGCTGCCGCGCGTTGAATTCAGTGGTCTCATCAGCAATGGCGAAAAATCCACCGTCATGATGGCCGCCGGCATCGACCCCGACAGCGAGTTTGCCGTCAAGGGGCCGTTTCTGACGGTCACTGCGGGCGAGGTGTTGGCCAGTGGCAGCAAAGACCCCGAAGTCATGCTTGGTGAAGGTCTGGCAAAAAGCCTCAAGGCCAAACCGGGCAGCAGTCTGACCCTGCTGGCCAGCACGACCGAGGGCGCATTGAATGCACTGGACGTGCGGGTCAAGGGCGTCTTCTCGACCGGCGTGCCGGATCTTGACAAGCGCTTTATCTACACCGACATTGCGACGGCGCAAAAGCTGCTGAACACGCAGCGCGTATCGAGCCTGGGTGTGTTTTTGGCGCGCATGGAAATGACGGAGTCCGCCCAGCAGCGCTTTGCTGCGGCGAACCCGACGCTGACAGTCCAGACCTGGCTCGATCAGGCCTTCTTTTACAAATCGGTGAAAGACCTGTACAACCGCATCTTCGGTGCACTGGGCATGATCATCGGGCTGATTGTGGTGTTTGTGGTGACCAATGCGATGGCGATGGCGATCA
>CAZZLB010000436.1:0-3137 GCA_964654655.1 uncultured Rhodoferax sp.
GCCAGGGCAATCACCACGCGCTGACGCATGCCGCCCGAGAACTGGTGCGGAAAATGGTCAATGCGCTGTTCCGGCGCCGGAATACCGGTGTCGCGCAGCAGCGAGACGGCGCGCTCACGTGCCTCTTTTTCACCCAGCGGCAGGTGCGTCCGGATGGTCTCCACCAGTTGCTTGCCAATCGTGAAAAGCGGATTGAGTGAAGTCAGCGGATCCTGAAAGATGGCGCCAATGCGCTTACCGCGAATACGCCGCATCTGCTCCGGGCCCAGCTGATCGATCCGCTCGCGTTCCAGCAGAATCTGGCCGCCGGCAATGCGCCCGGGCGGCTCCAGCAGGCCAATGATGGCAGCGCCCGTGATCGACTTGCCGGCACCGGACTCACCCACCACGCCGAGAATCTCTCCCGGAGCAAGATCGAATGACACATCGTCCAGCGCGCGCAACGTGCCGCGTCTATGCGGGAACTCGACCACCAGGTTCTTGACTTGCAGCAGGCTCATCTTAGCTTGGGGTTCAGCGCGTCGCGCAGCCAGTCACCTAGCAGGTTCACACTCAGCGAAATCAGGATCAGCATCAGGCCTGGGAACACGGTGATCCACCATTCGCCTGAAAAGAGGTAGTTGTTGCCGACCCGAATCAAGGTGCCCAGCGACGGCGCGGTCGGCGGTGCACCAACGCCCAGAAAGGACAGTGTGGCTTCGATGATGATGGCGGTGGCAACCTGAATCGTGGCCAGCACCAGCACCGGCCCGAGCACATTGGGCAAGACGTGACGGCGCATGATACGCAGGCTGGAGACCCCGGTCACACGGGCTGCCTGCACGTATTCCTTGTGCCGCTCCACCAGCGTCGAGCCCCTGACCGTGCGCGCGTACTGAACCCATCCGGTCAGCGTGATCGAAATGATCAGGACGAAGAAGGCCAGAGATTCCTGCGCAGTCGGAAACAGGGCGCGACCCACCCCGGCAATCAGCAACGCCACCAGAATCGCTGGAAACGACAACATGACGTCACACATTCGCATCAACACGGCATCGACCCAGCCACCCAGGAACCCCGCCAGCAGGCCGAGTGTCACGCCAATCAGCACCGACAGCGCAACCGAGGCGAGTCCGACAGCCAGTGAAATGCGGGCACCGAACATCAAAGCCGACAAAATATCGCGCCCCTGATCGTCGGTGCCCAGCAAATACTTGAGGCTGCCCGGTTTGTCCCAAGCGGGTGGCAAGCGCGCGTCACTCAACTCCAGCGTGCTCAGATCAAACGGGTTGTGCGGCGCCACCCAGTTGGCAAAGATGGAACAGAAGATGCATACAAAGGCGATAGCAGCCGCCGTCATCGCAACCGGTGAGTTGCGAAAGCTGTAGCCAATATCGCTATCCCCGAGCCGAAACAACCACTTTTTCATTCAGCCCGGGCGCTCTGGTTCAGGGGTTGACCTTGATGAACTTCCACGGCATTTCGTTGCCGGGTAGCTGCACCACGTCAATGTTCTTCTTCAGTGCCCAATTCAAAGCCTGCTGATGCAGTGGCAAGTGGCCAATCTCATCCTGATGAATCTTCAGCGCCTCATGAATCATCTCGCTGCGCTTCTTCAGATCGGTCTCGGAACCCACTTTTTGCGTCAGCTCGTCCACCCTGGCGTTGCTGTAGGCACCCAGGTTGAACTGACCGCGACCGCCTTCACCCGGCGACGACATGATGGGATAGAGCACGTTGTGCACGTCGACCGTGCTGGCAGTCCAGCCCAGCATGTAAAAGCTGGTGTTGCGGCTCAGGATCTTCGGGAAATAAGTGCCCTTGGTCTCGGCTTCCAGATTGATCTTGACACCAATCTTGGACAGATTGGCTGCCACCGTCTGGCAAATCCGCTCGTCGTTCACGTAACGGTCGTTCGGGCAATTCATCTTCACTTCAAAGCCGGCCGGATAGCCCGCCTCGACCATCAGCTTCTTGGCTGCGTCGACGTCATAGGGTAGCCGCTTGGCCAGTGTCGGATCAAAGCCGTTGACCTGGGGTGGCAGCATCAGCGCGACCGGTGTCGAGGCGCCGCGCATGACGGTCTTCTGGATCCCGTCAATGTCGATCGCCTGATAGAAAGCCTGGCGTACGCGCTTGTCCTTGAACGGGTTCTTGCCCTTCACGTTGGAGAACAGCAACTCGTCGCGCTTCTGGTCCATACCCAGAAAAATCACACGCAACTCCGGACCCTGCAATACCTTGAGCTTGGCGTTGCCCTTGATGCGGTCCACGTCCTGCACCGGCACGGGTTCCATGACGTCGATTTCGCCGGACAGCAGCGCTGCAACGCGGGTGGCATCGTTGCCAATGGGTGTGAAGATCACCTCATCGACATTGCCGTCGATCTTGCCCCAGTAGTTTCCGTTGCGCACAAACGACGACCGCACACCCGGTTGACGCTCGCGCAGGCGGAAGGGTCCGGTTCCATTGGCGCGGAACGAAGCGGCATTCTCGATTCCCTTGCGCCGGTCCACCGGTTTCGTCGCCTGGTTGGTCTCACACCACTTCTTGCTCATGATGAGCCAACCTGTGAACAAATCAGGCAGGATAGGGAAGGGTGCGTTCAGAATGAAATCGACGGCATGGTCATTGATTTTCTTGATTTCCTTGATCTGGCCAACGTAGCTTTTCATGTCGGAGCCATCGTCTTTTGCACGCTCGTAGCTGAAGATCACGTCGTCGGCCGTAAAGGGGGTGCCGTCGTGAAACTGCACACCTTTGCGCAGATTGAAGCGCCATACGGTGGGTGCCGTCTGCTTCCAGTCGGTTGCCAGACCCGGCGTCAGCTTGTAGTCGCGACCCCGTGTCACCAGCGGCTCGAACACGTTGCCGGTCACGGTCAGCTGCAGCGACTCGTTAAGCGAATGCGGGTCCATCGACAGCGCATCGCCCTGGTTGCCAATGCGCAGCGTCGTCGCCGACGCCACCAGACTCATCCCTGCCAGTGCCAAGGCGAGCGGCGTCAGAATCATTTTTGTTCCAAATTTCATACTCATCTCCATTTAACTTAAAAATCAACAGCAATCAAATTCGTCATTGCGAACCTATATTCTCGTCATTGCGAGCGAAGCGTGGCAATCCATGACTTCCTGGATCGTCGCGGCCTACTGCCTCAC
>CAZZLB010000437.1:0-3134 GCA_964654655.1 uncultured Rhodoferax sp.
TGGAAGCGGTCAAAGCCAGCAAGAAGGTCCTGGCCGAGAACGGCGTGACCGGAACCGGCTTGCCCGCCATGGGCACCCAGGTGCTGATGAGTGTGATCAATGAAGTCGGCGCTTTGCCAACGCGCAACCACCGCGACAGCCAGTTCGAGGGGGCCAAGGATATCGGTGCCGAAGCCATGGCGGCGCCGCGCAAGACCGACGGCAAGAAGCATCTGGTGACCAACCAGGCTTGCTTCGGTTGCACCATTGCCTGCGGGCGTATCAGCAAGATGGACGAAGGGCACTTCACGATTGTCAACAAGCCGCAGTACCGTGGCGCCAATGGTGGCCTCGAATACGAAGCGGCCTGGTCGCTCGGCGCCGCCAATGGTGTGAACGATCTCGAAGCCCTGCAATATGCCAACCTGCTGTGCAACGAGGAAGGCATAGACCCGATCAGCTTTGGCGCTACCGTTGGTGCCGTCATGGAGCTCTATGACATGGGCGTGCTGACCAAGGAGCAGGTCGGTATCGAGGCGAATTTCGGCTCGGCACAGGCGCTTGCGTTCCTGGCCGAGGAAACCGTCAATGGCCGTGGTTTTGGCAAGGAGATCGGCCAGGGTTCGAAACGTCTGACCGCCAAGTACGGGCACCCGGAACTGAGCATGAGTTCCAAGGGCCAGGAGTTCCCTGCCTACGACGGTCGCGCCATTCAGGGCATCGGTCTGGCGTACGCTACCAGCAACCGCGGCGGCTGCCATCTGCGTGGCTACACGATTGCCTCCGAAGTGCTGGGCATCCCGGTCAAGACCGATCCGCTGGAGAGCGAAGGCAAGCCCGATCTGGTCAAGGCCTTTCAGGACGCCACTGCCGCCTTTGATTCGTCCGGCCTGTGCATCTTCACCACCTTTGCCTGGGGTCTGCAGGATCTGGCGCCACAAATGCAGGGTGCCTGCGGTGAGCAGTTCACGCTGGAAGAACTGGCGCTGATTGGCGAGCGCATCTGGAACATGGAGCGCGAGTTCAACAACCGCGCTGGCTTTACCGACAAGGACGACAGCCTGCCGGCGCGTTTGACCACTGTCGATGGCGCCTGCAAGACCGGTCCGGCCAAGGGCAAATTCAATGAGCTGGCCAAGATGCTGCCGAAGTACTACGAAGTGCGTGGCTGGGACGCAGAAGGTCGGCCGACCGCTGAAACGCGCAAGCGCCTGAGCCTCTGAAAGCGCCATGACCCATCACCTCATCCTCGGCGCCGGCCCGGCCGGCGTGATTGCTGCCGAAACGATTCGCAAGCACGCACCAGACGATGCCATCACCATCGTTGGCGACGAGCACGAGCCACCTTACTCGCGCATGGCGATTCCCTATCTGCTGATGGGCAAGGTGGGGGAGTCCGGCACCTACCTGCGCAAGAGTAGCTCGCACTTTGCAGACCTGGGAATCAAACTGCTGCAGGCTCGCGTGACAAGGGTTGACAGTGCTGGCCGGGCAGTCACGCTGGACAGCGGTGAGGTGATCCAGTTCGACACCCTGCTGATTGCCACCGGCTCGCATCCGGTGCAACCGCCGATACCCGGCATGGACAGCGCTGGTGTGCACACCTGCTGGACCATGAAGGACGCCAGAGCCATCATGGCGCTGGCCACCAAGGGTTCGCGTGTCCTGCAACTGGGCGCGGGCTTTATCGGCTGCATCATCATGGAAGCCCTGGCGGCACGTGGTGTGCATCTGAGCGTGGTCGAGATGGGTGACCGCATGGTGCCACGCATGATGGGTGAGACGGCGGGTGGCATGATTCGCGACTGGTGTGAGACCAAGGGTGTTGAGGTTGTCACCGGCACCCGGGTCGAAGCGATACAAGCTGGCAAGCCGATGCAGGTGCGCCTGAGCAACGGCAAAGCGCTGGCGGCCGATCTGGTGATCAGCGCCGCCGGCGTTCGCCCCGCGATCGGTTTTCTGGAAAATTCCGGCATCACCTGCCTGCTGGGGGTGCTGACCGATGAACATCTGCAAAGCAGCGTGCCCGGCATCTACGCTGCGGGTGATTGCGCCGAAGCGTTTGACAAGGTATCGGGCAAAACCATGGTCAGTGCGATTCAGCCCAACGCGGCAGAGCAGGCGCGGATCGCGGCGCTCAACATGCTTGCCTACGCGGGCGGTCTGTGTCCAGGCGCCAAGCTCCTGGGTGTCACGCAGATCAACGTGCTCGACACACTGGGGCTGATCTCCAGCAGCTTTGGCGAGTGGCAGGGTGTTCCCGGTGGCGAACATGTAGAACTCACCGACAAGGCGGCTGGACGGCACCTGAGCCTGCAGTTCAAGGACGACGTGCTGGTGGGCTGCAACTCGGTGGGCTGGACGCAGCACGTGGGTGTGATGCGCGGTCTGGTTGAGGGTCAGGTGAAGCTGGGTGGCTGGAAGGACATCCTGCTGCAGGATCCGACGCGCGTGATGGAAGCTTATCTCGACAGCGCGCAGGCGCAAGCCGCCTGGTCCGGCGCACAGGACCAGCGGCGCCGCTAGAATCCGCCGCGCATGAAGATCACGCTCAAACTCTTTGCCTCTTTGACCGATTACCTGCCCGAGTCCTCGCGCTACACCAATATCGTTGAACTGGAGGTGCTCGAAGGCGCCACCATCGGGCAGATCATCGAGGCGCATCGGCTGCCGCCCAAGCTGGTACATCTGGTGCTGGTCAATGGCAAGTACATAGACCCTGAAAAGCGCGCAGGCCACAAGCTGATGGAAGCCGATGTACTCGCCATCTGGCCACCCATTGCAGGTGGCTGATGCAGTCGTTTTACCCTGAACGCTTCGAGCGCGACATGGCTTGCACCGAGGCCGAGTGGCTGCGCTGGCTGCCCGGCGCCATCGGTGAGCACCACTGGAAACTGCAGGAACATTCTGCCGGTGTGCGCATCGGTGACGGCGCACTCGGTATGAAGTGGCAGGTCGCCGAGGACCGTGTGATAGGCCTGGTCCGCATGCCGCGCTTTCTGGTGAGTTTTCGCTTTGCCGGGCTTGATGAAGCCCAGCGCTATACCTTCATGAAGCGCTTTGATTTGTATACGCAGCGTGGGGGTGGGTGATTGATTTGATGCACACCACACATTCCACACCCGGCAAAGAACAGATTGCGCTGTTGCCCGAGT
>CAZZLB010000438.1:0-3133 GCA_964654655.1 uncultured Rhodoferax sp.
GCCAAAGTGGGCGCTTCGATGACGCGCACCAGCGCCCCGAGCAGCGCCGAGTTGACGATGCGCCCCAGCCCCTGCTGGCGCGAAATCGTCAGCGCATCGATCGGGATCACGCGCTTGCCCGGCAGGATCTGCGCAAAGTCCGCCGCACTGCGCGCCGAGTTCACCACGATCAGGGTTCGCTCGTCGGCACTGGCCAGCAGACGCCCTTCGAGCAGACTCGCGTCAAAACACAGAATGGCGTCGGCGCGTTCGATGTCGCAACGCACGCGCACCGGACGCTGGTCAACCCGGATATAGGAGTTCACGGGTGTGCCGCGACGCGCTCCGCCGTAACTGGCAAAACACTGCACATGCAGGCCCTGCGCATGGAACGCGCCCGCCAGCAGGTTGCCGGCCGTTTGAGCACCCTGGCCACCGCGACCCTGGATGATGATCTCAAGCACCTTGTTGTCTCCTTCTCGATCTCTGTCTGCACACGAACGCTTAGCAGATTTCCTTATGGCTGCGTTCCCGTAAGGGATTAGTCTGAGGCGGAATTTAGGCGCTTTAACGCCATCCGTCGAATTGATTTTCAGAATCAGCTACATTCACCAAACAGATAATCAGGACAAACCCTTATATGAATTTCAGACAACTGGACCTGAACCTGCTGCGCGTGTTGTGCGCGGTTTACCGCTTCGGTTCGGTCACTGAGGCAGGACGCCACCTGGCACTGTCGCAGCCCGCAACCAGCAACGCGCTGGCAAGGCTGCGCACCATTTTTCGTGACGAGTTGTTTGTGCGCTCGCCCAGCGGCTTGCATCCGACGCGCAAGGCACAACGCATCGTGCCGGCGGTGATCGAGCAGTTGCACCTGCTGGAGAGCACGGTCAGCAGCGCCGAAGAATTTGACCCCGCCAACAGCCATGTGCACTGGCGCCTGTCCTTGTCCGACCTGGGCGAGATGATGTTCCTGCCAGCACTGGCGCAAGCCCTGCGTGCGCATTCGCCCGACAGCCATATCTCCAACGTCGCTGTGGCGGCGCCGGAGGTCAGTGCCGCGCTGGACGCGCACGAAATTGACCTAGCCATAGGCATTCTGGAAGGCAAGCGCGGTTCGACGGCCAGCGAATTGCTGTTTCAGGAAAACTTTGTCGCCATCACGGCGAGCAACTGGCGACCACTCAACTGGCGCTCCGGCCAGCAACTGACTGCCAGGCAACTGGCCGGCGCGTCGCTGGCGGTGGCCTCGCCGGCAGCCACCTTTCATGGCAGCATCGATTTGATGCTCAGTGAACTCAAGCTCAACGAGCGCATCGTGCTGAGGGCCCGCCACTACGGCGCGCTGCCGGAGCTGGTCACACGCACCGACCTGATGGCCATCGTGCCGCTGATGTACGCCAACTCGCTGGCACCGCGCTATGAAGTCAAAGTCTGGAAGTTGCCCGAACACGGCTCGCGCTACGAGGTCAGCATGCTGTGGCACCAGAGCGCCAGTCCGGATCTTGCCCACAGCTGGCTGCGTGGTGTGGTGCGCAAGTTGTTTCAGAGGGAATCAACCCACTGAAAAACACCTTGAAATCTGAAGCCGTGCTGAAACGCCCAGAGATGACGGTCTTGGGCTGGCTTTTCATGGCTGGCGGCACTGGTGGCAGACCTGCTCAAGCCTGGAACAAGCGTGGCAACCGCAGTGGCGCACGCATGCAACATGATGCAATAATCCGCGCATGAGCAATATCGTTCGCCCCGACTTCAGCCGGACCACGCCTTTCGTGGCAGATGTGATTTTTGATGCCGAGTGCGGTATGTGGGTCGCAACCTGCGATGAACTCAGCGTTACCACCGAAGCCCCAAGCTACGAAGCTCTGACAGCGCGGTTCTGGGAGATTGCGCCTGAGATCGCGCTGGAAAACGGCATTGCTTTTGACGCTGGCAGCCGGGTCCAGTTTCGCCATTTAGAGGATGCTGCTTCGCACCTGCGCGTTGCCATGTAGGGGATGGGCAGTGGTTTTTACCCACAGTTGCGGGATATCTTGCTGGCCAATGGCTGCACCTTGGTTCGACAGGGCAAAGGCAGCCACGAGGTTTGGCACAGCCCGATCAGCAAGCGCACGTTCCCGGTAGCTGTGACGGTTCAGTCCAGACACACGGCCAACGGCATTCTTAAGAACGCCGGTATTGCACAAAAGATGTAGGCACCAACCCGATCGGTTGGGCTATTACCCGGGATTCTGCTGGAGACCAACGGCCTTCACATGGTGGCGCAATGCGGCATCCCCGAGCACGTCCACTCCAGCGCGAAGCTGTTTTTCAGCACTGACCCGAACTTTACGACGCACGTCCGCCGCACGGTGCAGACCAGGCTCGACGGTTCCGGGCTTGGTATCGGCGAAGACCCCGCGACCTTAGTGGCTTCGCTGCTGATCCTGCCAGCGCCACGGTTTGTATACCTGATCAAGAAGCACAAGGCGCTGCAGACGCTTCCCCTGTACCAGGCTTATGGGCAAGAGTGGTTAAGCATCATTGAGAAACGTTCATGGCTGTGTGAAGCGGAAAGCGACCCCACTGCTTCACACCGTCCTGACGTCCGGAATCTGGAGCGCGCGCTCGAATTGATTGAACGCATCCGTCGGGCATGAAGTCGGCACACCAAACTGCAAAATCCGAGATCGAAAGGCCTTATAGTTGCTGATCGCCAAAGCGGCAACCGTCGTTCAAAATCGCGGTGAAGCAATACAAGATGCAGGAGTCCACCGATGTGCAATTCATCTCTGCCCAGTACCGAGCCAAGGATCAGCTCAACAGCAACAGCGCTGTTCCAGCAGGCCGCCAGCGCCGGACGCACTGGCTTGAACCAGGGTGAACTCGAAAGCCTGATCGCCGCACTGGGTAGCCGGATGCTCGACGCGTCGCACGGCGCGGCCGCTGGCGGTGCTGAATTTCGCGTCTGCCTGAATAACAGTCGCGAGTTCGGCATGGTCATCAGCGCTGGCCTGGCCGGGCTGGACGCAGAGCTTGATGAGAGCAACTTCCGAAAAGGCAGGGCCACCGTGCAGGCTCTGGCCGCTTTGATCAGCGGTGCCGATTTTCTGCAGCGCTTCAAGCAAACCGTGGCGTATCAGAAACTGATGCTGAGTGAGCAGCGCGAGCACCG
>CAZZLB010000439.1:0-3123 GCA_964654655.1 uncultured Rhodoferax sp.
TTCCGCCGGCAATGCTCAGCACCAGCAGCGAGGTTTGCAGGATGGTCTTGATGAACGCAGAAGTCCTTTTCATGGTTGTCTCCGTGTGGTTTGTGAATAAGATCGGTTAAGTGAGATCGGGTTTTGGTCTAGGTCAGGGACAGATACCAGTTGAGGTAGGGCACGCCCAGAAACAGCAGGACGGCCAGAAAGATCATCCCGAACAGTGCGCCCAGGCGCCAGAAGTCAAGTCGGTTGATATAGCCACTGCCGTAGTAGATGGCGCTCGGGCCGCTGGCATAGGGGGTGAGCAGGCAGCTAAAGCCCGAGGTGTAGCAAAGCAGCATCGCCACCAGCTTCAGGGGCATGTCCGGCACTGCCATGACGGCGACCAGAAAGACAGGCATCAGGGCCGTGGCATGCGCGGTCAGGCTGGCGAACATGTAGTGCACCAGGAAATAGACGGCGACCATCAGGATGACAACCCACATGATGGGCAGACCCTGCATCAGGCCCGAGGTGGACGCGGCAAACCATTTGAGAAAGCCGACAAGCTTGAGGCCGTCAGCCAGCGCAACCAACGTGCCAAACCAGATCAGCATGTTCCATGCCTGACGGTACTCCAGCACATCGTCCCAGGTGACAACGCCTGTGAGCAGCATCAGCACGAAGATCGTTACGGCGACCATGGTGGCGTTGATCTGCGCATCCGCAAAGATCCACAGCAGCAGGGCCGCCAGTGCCAGCAGCGCCATCGTGACTTCCTTGCGCGAAATGCCGCCCATCTTGATCAGCGCCTCGGCGGCCCACTTGTCCGCGCCCTCGCTCGACTTGATCTGAGGTGGGTACACCCAATAGGTCAGCACCGGCATCAGTAGGAAGAGCGCCACACCGATGGGCAGGATGCCCATGAACCATTCACGCCAGGAAATGCTGATCTTGAGGGTCTTGCTGACGAGCTCCAGGCCCAGCAGATTGGGTGCGTTGGCGGTCAGGAACAGGGTGCTGGTGACGGCACAGGTGGCCATGCCAACCCACATCAGGTAGGCGCCCATCTTGCGCGAGGTCTCACCGGGACGCGAGTCGAATATTTCGGGAATATTCTTGACAATGGGATAGATGGTGCCGCCGCTGCGCGCCGTGTTGGAGGGCATGAAGGGCGCCAGACAGAATTCCGACAACGCCACCGCATAACCCAGTCCGAGCGTCTTCTTTCCAAGCACTTTGACCAGGTTCAGTGCCACACGTCGCCCGAGGCCGGTCTTCTCGTAGCCCAGTCCAAACATGTAGGCAATGAAGATCAACCAGATGGTGCTGTTCGAGAATCCGGACAATGCCCAGTTCACGGCAGCAGATGGCTTGTCACCCACCAGTTGCAAACCTGCCGCCACCGAGATGCCCAAGAGCCCAATGATGGAACCGGGGATGGGCTCGAAGATCAGGCCCACAATCACTGCGGAAAACATGGCAAAGTAGTACCAGGCGACGCTGGAGAGACCTGCTGGCGCCGGCATCGCCACCAGCGCTGCCCAGACGACCAGAGGCATGAGTGCGTTGACCAGTGCTTTCTTGTTCATGGCGTTGCCTCCTTATTTGATGAAGCTGACCTGTTGGTTGATGCGGTCAATCACGGCGCCCTTTCTGGCGTCGAAGCGTTCCTTGTTCTGCTTGATCAGGTTGTTGCCTTTCGTGTCAATGGAAATGATCAACGGGCCAAATTCCCGGACCCGGTTCACCCACAAGGTTTCCGGCATGCCGAGGTCCTGCCATTCGGCACGTTCAATTTCTTCGACCTGGGTAGCCGCCAGCACCGCACAGCCGCCGGGGAAGATGGCATGCACGGCCTTGAACTCCTTGCAGCCGGCTTCGGTGTTGGGACCCATGCCACCCTTGCCGACGATGAGCTTGACACCGGTTTGCTCTATGAACTCTTTCTCGAACTTCTCCATGCGCATGCTGGTCGTCGGGCCGATGGACACCATCTCGAACTTGCCCTCACCCAGTTTGCGCACGATCGGTCCGGCGTGAAAGATCGCGCCACCCTTCAGGTCCACCGGCAACTCGCGCTTCAATTCGATCAGACGACGGTGCGCCACGTCCCGGCAGGTCACCAGATGGCCGGTCAGATAGACAACATCGCCGACGTTCAGGCTTTCCAGGTCTTCATCGCTGATCGGGGTGGTCAGAATTTTCTTGTTCACAGCACGGCTCCTTTGTGAGAGATGATTTCGTAAGAGCAGTCGGGGTTGATGCGAATTTGTCCGCGCCGGTGCGACCAGCAACCGGTGGAAACAGCAACACCAATGGTGGACGGATGGCGAGCAGATGACTCGATGTTCACGCCCATCACACTGGCATTGCCGGTCAGCCCCTGCGGGCCGATACCGACTTCGTTCAAACCGTCTTCCAGCAGCTGCTCCATCTTTGCGGCGTTGGCGTTGCAGCTCTTCGACCCCACGGGGCGCAGAATGGCGCGCTTGGAAAGGCGCGCCGCCGTTTCCACGGAAGTGGATACGCCCACACCAACCAGCAAAAACGGACAGGCGTTTACGCCACGGGCGGTAATCACATCAAAGACAAACTGGGTCACGCCCTCATAGCCTTCGCCAGGCATCAGGACCTTGGCCGATCCGGGCAGCGTGCAACCCCCTCCTGCCATGTAGACGTCGATGGTTGCACCATCGTCATCGGGCACAATTTCCCAGTCCAGCCATGGGATGTTGGTGCCTGTGTTGGTGCCGGTGTTCTTTTCATCAAAAGTCTCAACCGCGTTGTGTCGCAAGGGGCTGGCCCGCGTGGCCTCGACCGTTGCATTGCGCAGGATCTCCTCAAGCTCCCCGAGCAGCGGGAATCTGGCGCCGGCACGGATGAAATACTGGATGACGCCGGTGTCCTGGCAACTGGGGCGGTCCAGCTTGTCGGCTGCATCCTGGTTGATGGCCATCGACTCGTAAATCGATTTGGCCAGCGGCTGCGTCTCGGCGGCCCTGAGCTGGGCCAGTTTTTCCACAACGTCGGTTGGCAGGCGCTTGCCGATGTAGGCCGTGAACCTGGCCAGGGTGTCGGTGAGCGACTGGGTGGCGGCTTCCTTGTTCATGTTCATTTCTCCTGCGAATGGGTGCAATGTAGGCCCATACCCCTGAC
>CAZZLB010000440.1:0-3116 GCA_964654655.1 uncultured Rhodoferax sp.
TTGGTCGCACTGGCCACTGCGGCAGGCTTTGCCGTTGTTTCGGGTTTTTGATCGGCGCCAAGGCATGAGGTACCAGACAGCAGCATGGCCGAGACCAGCAATGCACTTTGGAGTAGGGGGTGATTCATGGGAATATTCCTGAGAGCAAAAAAAGGCAGCATGCTGCCGACAAAAAAATTGACCCGGCTGCAATGCAACCGGGTCAATTATCTCAATTCAAACTTTGAACCGGGGAGAGCAGGCCGTGAGCCCGCTCCCTCCAATTCAGCTTACCACCAACGGTGCACCAACTTGATGGTTGGCACGGTGTCGTTGAAGACAGCGTTGTTGGCCGGGCCGTGGCAAACCAGGCATTGCTCGGTCTTGGCCTTCGCCTCGGTGCGCGGACCAAACACGGTACCGCCATTGTTCTGCATGTGCGCGCGGGCAATGGTGGAGTCGTGGCAGCCGGAGCAGGCGGCGCTGATGGGCGAGAGCACCAGGGTGGTGTCTGCCGCAGGTACCGTCACGCCGGTGTTGGCGTTGAAGCTGAAGGGCACGCCATAGGCGGTTCCGGCCGTCACGAAGGGCGAAATGACCGAGCTCGTGCTGGTGACCGTTTCGAGACCTGTGACGATGGTGAAGCCCGCTGCATTGATGGTGCCGCTGGCGGCCGTCGTCATCAGCAGATTCGGCACAACGCTGGCCGTGGCCGAGGTGTAAGCCGTATTGCTGAAGTCATACATACCGGCGATGTGGCAGCCTTCGCAGTTCTTGAGCTGACCTGGGTAGCCGACTTCCCAGAACTTGGCACCGGCGGTGGCTTCCCAACTGAACTTGTTGGTACGCTGGCCGCTTGCGCCATTGTGGATGGCGTGCACGTCGTAGTTGATGTTGACTGGCCAGCCACTGTTGGTCCGGTTCACGTTATGGCAGAAGGTGCAGGTCTGCGCGTCGTTGCGCTGACCTGCGTGGAACGTGGGCTTGACACCCAGCGCGCCGTGGCAGGCATTGCACTTGGCTGTGTCCACAATCAGGCGACGGCCGGTAAAGCCGGTAGCAACCTTCCAGACGTTCGGTGCCGGCACGCTCAGGCCGCCCACGCCACCGACGCCGGAGTTCACCGTGGCGGCATTCGCCGTGTACGGGTACTTGGCAAGATTGGTCTGCGTCAGAGGCATGGTCAGGGCCAGGCCGTAGGTGTAACCCACGCCACCGGTCAGCATCTTGGCTGTGGCAGGAACGTTCACGCCGGTCAGGGTGATTGTGTAGTAGCCACCCACCGGGCCAGTCATCGTGCCCACCGCAGCGGCAGCCAATGCAGCACCCTTGGCATCCTTGCCATCACCACGCCAGATGTTCTTGATGTAGGTGCTGGCGCTGGCGTTGTAGTCGGCCGGGGCAGCAATACCATCCTGCGGTACGGAGAACGCAAAGTACACGCTGGGTGAGCCCACGAAACCGTCGATCAGTTCCGTCTTGCCGGTGGCAGAGTAGGTGTTGAAGACCACGTCAGCGCCGTCTTTCATCAGCTTGAAGGTGATCGACGGGTTGCCCGTTGTTGCATCGCGCGTGACGCTTGACACAGCGTAGGTGATCTTGGCTGCGCCAGGAGGAACCACGCCCGCTGCGGCCAGATAGGACGCATTGGTGTTGTTGTTGCCACCGACCGGGGTGCTGAAGATGTTGGCTGGATCGGGTGCGATCACGGCGACGTGATTCACGCCAATGTCTGCTGCGTCGTGACACAGTGCGCAGGTCTTGTCGTCGGTCTTGGCGCCGCCGACGTGACCGCCAGCAACATTACCCAGGCTGAAGTCCACCGCGTTGTGGCAGGAACCGCAGGCCTTGAGCGTGGGTGTCAGCTGGCTGTTGACGACCGAGCCCTTGTGGCACTGTGCGCAGTTTCTGACGTCTTGCGGGTACTTGACTTCGTTGTAGTTCGCTGTGGTACTCCAGAACAGCAATTCGGCTTTCTTGAGTTCTTCGCCCATGTGCAGTTTGTGGATGAAGGTCGTGAAGTCGCCCTTGCCCGCCGTGTTTTGCGGTGTGTGGCACATCACGCAGGTCTTGGTGTCGGTACGCGAACCAAAGTGACCGCTGGTGTTGTTGCCGCGCGGGAAGCCATACTCCAGCTTCATGTGGCACTGGTTGCAAGCAGCCACCGTGACGTTGTCACGCGCAAAGGTCGGATTGCCCGCGCTGTCTTTGAGGACGGCGCCAGGACCCGACGCTGCAGGCGTGAAGTCATAGACCAGATTGGTGCCGTTGGTGTTGGTGAATTGCGCCATCACCGCGCCGGTCAGCGGGTTGAGCGGACCGGCGTAGGCGCCAGCCGTCTTGCCCACCACACCCGGAACCGCCACGCTGCGCACGCCGACCACCACACGGTGTATCAGCTTGGCATCGTAGACCACCTTGGTGTTGGCCTTGATGTTGGCGCCAAACTTGACGGCGTAAGTGCCGTCGCCGTTATCGGTCACCGCATAGCCCTGGCCCTTGACGGTGCCGTCGGCATTGAACGATGTGACGGAGTCTGCGCTGGGGTTGACCTTGACGGCAGTGGCGGCTGGATCAGCGGTCAGTGGCAGGCCATCGGCGAGGTAGTTGAGCCAGTAGGAGGCGCTACCGTTGACCGCAGGTTGTTGCTGAGCGATGTGCAGTGCAAAAGTCCGCAGACCGCGCACGCCTTCGTTGGTGTCGCGCATCACGACCTGGAAGTTGACCACGGGCTGGTTGCCCGAGGTGTCAACGCTCAGGATCTTGCCAGCCAAGGCCTTGTTTGTCAGATCTGCGAAGCTGAGTTGAGCGGCGTCCACCGTGCCGGTGGTCTTGTCCACGCCAGCGGGACCGGCGGGGCCGGTTGCGCCTGTTGCACCGGCGGGGCCGGCAGGGCCGGCTGCACCGTCACTGCCGCCGCCGCAACCGGCAAGGGCAGCAGCCACAAGCAAGCCCGCCGCGGCGAACTTGGCCCAATGCGAGGGCGGTCGATTCATGCTTTCATCAAATAATTTCACATCAGACTCCTTAAGTCTTAAGAGCTACACACGGAAAAAACACTTTACACAGGGTTTACACCGACGAATTCTCTGCTTCACCATAAGTCGCCGGTTTGTTTTAGATCAAGCGCAACGCAC
>CAZZLB010000441.1:0-3115 GCA_964654655.1 uncultured Rhodoferax sp.
AGGACTCCAAGGTGATCGTGGCGATCAACAAGGATGCCGAGGCACCCATCTTCAGCGTTGCTGACTATGGCCTGGAAGCTGATCTGTTTGCAGCTGTGCCTGAACTTGTGGCGGCTCTTTGATCCTGTCAGCACAGTATATTGAAGATGTCATTGCGGCCTCGAGCCGCAATCCATGCTGGCGCGCCGAAATGGATGCCGGGTCAGGCCCGGCATGACATGACATGCGTTCAACCCCTTTTGGAGACTTGCGATGAGCTATGTGGCCCCTCTCAAAGACATGCTTTTCAACATCAAATATCTGGCGGGGATTGACCAGATCTCCCAACTGCCCGGATTTGAGGATGCCGGTTTTGATACTGCACAAGCAGTGCTTGAGGAGGCTGCCAGGTTCAACGAGTCAGTGGTCAGTCCCTTGAACTGGGAGGGCGACAAGAATCCATCGAGTTGGCACGACGGTAAAGTGAGCGCAACGCCCGGATTCAAGGAAGCCTTTGCTCAGTTTGTGCAGGGTGGCTGGCAGGGTCTGCAGCACCCGGTGGATTTTGGTGGTCAGGGCCTGCCCAAGACCATCGGTGCATCCTGCGGAGAGATGCAAAACTCGGCCAGTATCAGTTTTGCCTTGTGTCCGCTGTTGACCGATGGTGCGATCGAGGCTTTGCTTACGGCGGGCTCGGATGAGCTCAAGGCCATCTACCTTGAAAACCTGGTGAGTGGCAAATGGACCGGCACCATGAACCTGACCGAACCGCAGGCTGGCAGCGATCTGGCAGCAGTGCGCACGCGGGCGGAGCCGCAGGCAGATGGCAGTTACAAGGTAATGGGCACCAAGATTTTCATCACCTGGGGTGAGCACGACATGGCTGAGAACATCATCCATCTGGTGCTGGCCCGCGTCAGCGGTGCGCCAGAGGGTGTCAAGGGCATCAGCCTGTTTGTGGTGCCCAAGTTCAAGGTCAACCCGGACGGCTCGCTCGGTGCGCACAATGATGTGTGCTGTGTCAGCATCGAACACAAGATGGGCATCAAGGCCAGCCCGACTGCCGTGCTTCAATTCGGTGACCACGGTGGTTCCGTGGGCTATCTGGTGGGGCAGGAGAACCGCGGACTCGAATACATGTTCATCATGATGAACGCGGCCCGTTTTGGTGTTGGCGTGCAGGGCATTGCGATCGCTGAACGTGCTTATCAAACGGCTGTCGCTTTCGCCCGGGAGCGTGTGCAAAGTCGTCCGGTAGATGGCTCCATCATGGCCAGTGCGCCCATCATTCATCACCCCGACGTCAAGCGCATGCTGATGACGATGCGCGCTTACACCGAAGGTTGCCGCGCCATGGCAACGGTGGCTGCATCGGCCTTTGACGCCGCACACCATCACCCGGACGCCCAGACGCGCAAGGACAATCAGACCTTTTACGAGTTCATGGTGCCGCTGATCAAGGGTTACAGCACCGAGATGAGCCTGGAAGTGACTTCGCTGGGTGTGCAGGTGCACGGCGGCATGGGCTACATCGAGGAGACCGGCTGCGCCCAGTATTACCGCGACGCCAAGATTTTGACCATCTACGAAGGCACCACCGCCATTCAGGCCAATGACCTGGTAGGGCGCAAGACCGCCCGTGACGGCGGTCAAAGTGCCAAGGCGCTCGCCAAACAGATTGAGGCGACGGAAGCCTTGCTCATCAACAGTGGCAACAAAGATGCTGTGGTGGTGGCCCGGCGTCTGAATGCGGCGCGTCAGGCATTTCTGGATGTGGTGGATTTTGTGGCTGGCAATAGCAAGGCCAGTCCGAATGCGGTGTATTCCGGCAGCGTACCCTACCTCATGCTGGCTGGCAACCTGATGGCTGGCTGGCAGCTTGCGCGCGCCCTGCTGGTGGCGATTGACCAAATCGCGCAAGGGGTCGATGTGCCCTTTATGCAAGCCAAGATCACGACAGCGCGCTTCTATGCTGATCACCTGTTGACCAAGGCACCAGGGATCCGGGACGCTGTTGTTGAGGGCGCCGAGAGCGTTACAGCAATGGCGCTTGACTCTTTCTGAAACATTGCGGGACAGACCAAGGCTACCGGAGCGCAGCGAGCGAGCTTGCTCTGTCCTCAACTCGAACCGAGAATTTCAAATACCATGTCCAGACTTCCAGGCGCTTTGCAGTCCTTGCCTTTTCCGGTGATCGGTTCACCGTTGTTCATCATCAGCACACCCAAGTTGGTGATAGCGCAGTGTGTTGCCGGTGTAGTGGGTTCCATGCCGGCACTCAATGCGCGACCGGCCGAACAGCTTGAAGAATGGCTTGTTGAAATCACCGAGGCTCTGGCCGCCCACAACAAGGCGCATCCGGAGCAGCCGGCGGCCCCCTTTGCCATCAACCAGATCGTGCACAAGAGCAACGACCGACTGGAGCACGATATGGCCATGTGCGTGAAGTACAAGGTGCCGATCATCATCACGAGTCTGGGTGCGCGCGAGGACATCAACGCGGCCGCTCACAGCTATGGCGGCGTGGTGCTGCACGACATCATCAACAACAAACATGCCCACAAGGCCATCGAGAAGGGCGCCGACGGCCTGATTGCGGTTGCTGCGGGCGCGGGTGGTCACGCAGGTGTGAAAAGCCCGTTTGCCTTGATTCAGGAGATTCGGCAATGGTTTGATGGACCTCTGGCGCTGAGCGGCTCCATCTCGACCGGCGATGCGGTGCTGGCGGCGCAAGCGGCCGGTGCCGACTTTGCCTACATCGGCTCCGCCTTCATCGCCACCCAGGAAGCGCGGGCCTCCGAGGCCTACAAGCAGGCCATCGTCGATTCCAATTCGGACGACATTGTGTACAGCAACCTCTTTACCGGAGTGCACGGCAACTATCTGGCGCCCAGCATCCGCAACGCCGGGCTCGACCCCGAACACCTTCCGGAGAGTGACCCCAGCAAAATGAATTTTGGTGGTGACAAATCCAAAGCCTGGAAAGACATCTGGGGCTGTGGCCAGGGCATTGGATCCATCACGCAGGTTCAGACGACAGCTGATTACGTGACTCAGCTCAAGCGCGAATACGCAGCAGCACGGGCGCGCCTGCAACTGGGTTGATGAATCCGCCGTGGCTTGACGTTGCGTTCGC
>CAZZLB010000442.1:0-3113 GCA_964654655.1 uncultured Rhodoferax sp.
CTCGGACTCGCCAATGCCCTGCTCAGACATCTCAGCGAGAAGCTGCCGATCAGCCGCTGGCAGCGCGACTTGACGGACAGCACGGTGCTGCGCAACATGGGCGTCGCCTTGGGCTACGCGGTGCTGGCCTACCAGTCGCTGGCAACCGGCCTGGGCAAACTTGAAATCAACGAAGCAGCGATTGCCGCCGACCTGGACGACTCATGGGAAGTGATGGCCGAACCAGTGCAGACCGTGATGCGCCGCTTTGGCCTGCCCAGACCCTACGAGCAGTTGAAAGACTTCACGCGTGGCGCGCCAATGACGCGCGAATTGATGCAAGGCTTTATCTCGCGGCTGGAACTGCCGGATGCGGAAAAGCAGCGACTGCTGGACATGACGCCAGCCAACTACACCGGCATGGCAGCTGAACTCGCGCGCCGGATCTGATGGCCACCAAGTCAACCATCTTCAAAGCCAGCCTGCAGATTGCCGACATTGACCACGCCTATTACGCCGACCATGCGCTGACGCTGGCGCGTCACCCGAGCGAGACCGACGAACGCATGATGCTGCGGCTGTGCGCTCTGGCATTGCAAGCACACAAGCTGCAAACCGTCTGCGACGGTGACGGCACGCTGGCCTTTGGCGCCGGTCTGTCGGATCCGGACGAGCCCGATGTCTGGCTGCGCGATTTCACGGGGCTCACACGGGTCTGGATCGAAGTGGGCCAGCCAGAGGACAAGCCACTGCTGAAGGCATGCGGCAAGGCCGACGAGGTGGTGCTGTACTGCTTCAACCACGCAGCGGAGATATGGTGGCGCGGTATCGAAAGCAAACTCTCCCGACCGCAAAATCTGAGCGTCTTCCGGCTGCCAACCAGCGCTGCCCAGGCACTCATTCCAATGGCACAGCGCAGCATGCAACTGCAGGCCACGATCCAGGAAGGTGTGCTGATGCTCGGTGATGGCAAGGTCCACGTCGATCTGGACCCGACGCGCTGGAAATAGCTGCCATGTCGTATTTCGGTATGCTGATCCACTTAACGATCGAGCGACTGATCCTTCAAAAGTAGCTCCACCTGGCGCCTGCGGGTGTCGATGATCGAGGACTCGATGTGGTCCTGTCCGTTACTGGCGGCGCCTGCCGCTTCATTCTTGCGCATCAGATCCTGCGCCGCCCTGAACCGATCCAGCGCTGCGGCGTAGTCGAGCCGTGCCACCTGCGCCTCGGCGTCTGCCCGAATCGAGCGCAACATTTGCCCCTGCAGTGCATAGACGCTGGAGAGCAGTTGCCATGCCTGCGCATCGTGCCCTCGTGCCAGCACCCACAACTGCAAGTCCTGTGCAATGCCCCTGGCGGCAACTGGCTCACCCATCTGCAGGGCAATCTGTGCACGCAAGAACAGTTCCGGCCGCTGTCGCAGCAGCCCGGAGTCGGCCTGTGCCTGGTCGAGCAGCGCTGCTGCGCGTCTGATCTCGCCCGCGGCAAGCGCCACCTCCACTTCGAGCAGGTGCGACAGTCGGGCTGCAGAGGCGTCCCCCCGCACGACGCCGGACAAACGTTGGATGAACTGCGCCGCACCAGCAAAGTCGCGCAGTCGGCTACTGGCCAAGGCAGCGCCATACAACACCTCGACCTGACGTGCCAGCGGTGCATTCGTCAGGGTTTTACCCGGCGCCTCCGACGCAATGGCGCGCAGCGCATCGACGCCGGGATTGGACAGGACCCGCGCACGCGCCGTCATGATGGCATGCTCAAGGCTGGGTGGCGCAACGACATCGTTGCCGCTGCCCAGGGCTTGGCGTCCCTGCATGTCGGCGATCCGTTCCGTCGTCAGGGGATGGCTGCGCAGATAGGGGTAGGCACCACTGTCGTTCAGCCTCGATGCCTGCTGCAATTTTTCGAACATCGAGACAAAGCCTTGTGCCTCGAAGCCGGCCTGCGTCATGACGCCAAACCCAATGCGATCAGCTTCGCGCTCCATATCACGCGAGAAATTGAGCTGGGTCTGCGCTGCCACAGCCTGTCCGCCAACGATCAGTGCGCTGCCGGCATCCACGCTCTTGCCGGCAGCCATCGCGCCCAGAATCATGGCGCCTATCATCCAGGGCGTTTGCTGAGCCTGTTTGGCCATCACGCGCGAGATGTGGCGCTGCGTCACGTGACTGAGCTCATGTCCCAACACCGAGGCCAACTCGGATTGGCTCCCCACCACAGCGAGCAAACCCAGATGAACGCCGAAATACCCGCCCGGCAGGGCGAAGGCATTGACGGTGCGGTCACGCCCCAGCATCAGTTCCCAGGCAAAGCGTTCGCTCAGTTCACTGGAGAGGTCGCCACGCACGCGCGCAGCAGCCAGCAAGCGCTGCCAGACGCCCTGCACATAGTCGCCCAGCACCGGGTCGTCGATGTAGTCGGGGTCACGATATATTTCGCGCGCAATCCGGTCGCCGAGTCGGCGCTCGACGTTGCTGCTCATCTCGCCGCCGTCACCCAGGGTCGGCAACTGCATTGCATCGGCCGCGCGCGCCTGCAGCGGCGCAAGCAGAGCGCTCAGCAGGATCAGGACACAAATGGGCACGCTAGCCATTGCGCCGTTGGAGTATTTCATGATCGTATGATGCGGGACTCATATAAACGCCTTGTAAATCTGGCAGACCGGCTCGCCGCATTAACTGTAACGAAATATCTCATGAGCTCACTTACCCATTTTGACGCCCAGGGTCAGGCCCACATGGTGGACGTGGCAGGCAAGGCACATACGCAGCGCATCGGCATTGCGGGCGGCCGCATCGAGATGCTGCCAGCCACACTGGCCATCATCCAGAGCGGCAGCGCCAAAAAAGGAGACGTGCTGGGGATCGCCCGCGTCGCCAGCATCATGGCCGCCAAGAAAACCAGTGAGTTGATCCCCTTGTGTCACCCCCTGGCACTGACACGGGTGGCGGTTGAATTTGAAGTGTTAGCGGCGACCAGCAAGACCGCAGCCGGCATTTTCTGCAAGACGACGGTAGAGACCGTCGGTCCGACCGGCGTCGAGATGGAAGCGCTGACTGCGGTGCAGGTCGCACTGCTCACCATCTATGACATGTGCAAAGCGGTGGACCGCAGCATGGTCATCACCGACGTGA
>CAZZLB010000443.1:0-3100 GCA_964654655.1 uncultured Rhodoferax sp.
AGACATCCTTGCGCCGTTTGTAGGTGTCTTTGAATCGCGACCAAGTGGAATCGCAATGGTGTTCGCTGTATTGGTGGACATCGCCAAAGAAAGCGATTGAGAAGGGTTGGGTTTTGGGAAGGACAATTTTATAACGACTCGTAAAGAATTCACCGGTTCCGCGCATGGTTTCTCCCTTCAAGCATAAGTTTCAATATCATCATCGTCGTCGCACATATTAAAGGCTTCGTCAAGAAGCCTAGCCTTAATTAGCTCCAACACTCCGAGAGTTTCAGCAATCGTCAAATCCGATTCGGCAGCGTATCGGTTCAACACTGATTGTAATTCATTCTGGAGTTGGTTGCTGGCATTCATTTCATAATCAGAAATGAATGAACGCCGCAACGTGCGGCACAATTTGACTGGCGCGGATTTTGTTTCCCGCAAACCACTCGACAGGAAAGCCGACGCCAACCGTTAAGCCGAGGTCGTTGAAGTTGAACGCGAACACCTTGCCGACTTGAGACGCCTTCCACAAGTGCCATGAGGCTTCCAAGCCGACCGTCTCGATGTTCTTGCCCGGCGTGAATAGTGTGCCATGCTCAATGCCTAGCTGGAGCCTATCAACGCCGAGCTTACCGATGCCGACTACCTCTAACGCCTGTCCGAGGAACGGAGCTTCCTGCGGAGACTTGCCACCGATGTTGGTGAAGCCGATGCCTACATCCTGAACGCCATTGCTGGATACGTAGCTACCGACTAGCTTTAGTGCCGTGACGAATGGGCTGGCTTCGTCAGCATGACACGCAACTACGGTGAATTGTAGCAATGCGGCTGCGGTGGCGATGATGATATGTTTTTTCATGGTAGTGTTTGGCTTTCTCCGCCGCCATAGAAGTTGACGACGGTTGGTTTCTTTTCTTCGACTGGTACAGTTTTGGCAACCGCCGCTCGCATGGTCATTGTGCCGACGGCTGCGAATACGGTCTTGCCTAACTCCCACAAACTAATCTGGTCTTGCGACCACGCGACTAGCCCGGTAAGGATGGCGGCTGTAGCTACGAGGTAAGTTTTCTTGCCGCTGATTGCCGACTTAATCTTGTCAAACATTGTTCGCCTTCTTTTCATCAGGTAACACTGCCGATGCTTTCTCGCTGAACCGCGTCACGACATCGCGGAACACAATCACTGTTCCCAACACCAGACTGCCGCTAACTTCGGTGTTCCAGCGCACGAGCGCGTAGGCTGTGAGGCCGCCAAGAATCAGCAACGCCGTGAACGCGAGAACCGATTCCGCCCGAACTAATACGTGCTTGTCGTCGTCAGTGCTCATTTGAGAACTCCCATGTATTTGATTGCCATTGTTGCCAATCCGCCGCCGCCGACACTTGAACAGACCGCCATAATCGCCACGAACCGCCACCGCTCTGCCGACCACCGCTGCTTATCTAGCTCGTCGCTCATCTGCGAATGGATGCTGATTAAATCCTCCGCCTCACCCCGCGCAATCTCGCGCACCTTCGCGCCGAGACCGTTGCTTAATGAGAGTGTGATCGCTTTGTAGGCTTCTTCCTTTACAATCAGTCGCAGCTTTTCTTCATCAATCATGGCTTCCTTTAGCGTGTCCGTGTCGTCCAGTAAATCGCCACCACCATCATCGCCAGCATGAATAAGCAGGCTATAGTGACTCGTAGTATTCCGTTGTCGGTAAGTGGGTTCATCGTGGGAAATAATCAGCGTTGCCCGGTTTGTTTGTGCCACCGCTCGCGTCCCAAATCTCTGCTGCTTGACCGCCGGAGAAATAAAGATTGGGCGAGGTGAAATATAGATAGGCGCGGTTGCTCAACGTGATGCTTGAGCTTGTCCACGTCACGTTCGAGGCTGCCGTGCCGGTGCTGGAGAATGTGCCGAGAACCTTAACTGGTGCATTCGTCAACGCTACCGTCTTGCCCGGAGTGTTGCAGACGAGCGAGTAGAAGTTGGTGATATTGGATGAGGCGGTATTGGTGGATGTGCCAAACTGCACAGTGCTGGTCATCTGTGAGAATACACCACCGGAATTGATGAAGGAGTTGTCAATAAGGATGGTGGAGTTGGAACCTAGCACTCGGCTACGGTTGATTAGATCTTGCGCCCCTAACGTGAAGCCATTGCAGTTCAATGTTCCGTTGTTGCTTAACACCCCAACTGTTGTCGCACTAGCCAACCTAAACGGATTTGATGGATAATAGTTAGTGCTAAGTGTGAGGTAGTTCCACGCTGACGGATCACCACAGCTACCAACATCATACGGGTTAGACCCTCTATAGTTGAAATAGATGCACGTTGAATTGCTGGTAATGAAGGCACCGGATATAGTAGGAGATGAGTAGTTACCGTTCAAAAACCTAAAAACAGAATTGGTGATATAATGGGTCGTTGTCGGAGTCCCCATATTAAATGTGTATGTTAATACAAAGGCATTTATTGTCGAGTCAATCACGGATAGTGTGGAGTTTGTGGACGCCCCTAAATTCCACAAAGTTGACGCGCCCACATTATTGGTCACTCCCAAAGTGGAGGACAGTATTTTCACAACTTGATTTGAGGTGTATGGCACATCTGATGTCCAAACAAAAAATCCCGGCGCAGTGAAAGAGCAGTTGCTGATGAGGAGGTTGGGAGTCGATTGAAGCCTTGCCATTGCAATCCCCAGTCTGAAATCAGAATTAGTCACGCTTAAAATGCTGACCATAGTGTTCGACGGGGCGTAGGAATAAAATTTCACAGTCGGATACGAATTGCCGCTATTGCTGCAAGATGTGTTGCCAAAAAAAGAGGAGGCATCAAAGGAATTTGAAAGACATACTTCAACGCGAGTTTGCGTTGATAGACGACTGCCCGGCAACGCGCTAATCGGCGCATTTGTTGCCGATGGGTAAATAGTTATCCATCCCGTTGTGGTTGTGTTAGTGAATGTGCCACCCTTGAGGTTGAACGAACCGTAGATTAGCGCACTCGCAAACTGACCTCCGAGATGAGTTATCGTGTTGTTTGAATATGCCAAGTTTACATTGTAAAACAATGCTATATTTGCAGCATTACTGATGGTGTTATTACCAGTTAAATAAACGGTTGATGA
>CAZZLB010000444.1:0-3099 GCA_964654655.1 uncultured Rhodoferax sp.
GCGCCCTCGTCGATCGCTGATCGGAGTGCGGACAGGGATTCCTCGATCTGTCCCTTGTTGTCGAATCGCTCCAGGCTCAGCATGCGGTGGCCTGCAGCGAGTTTGACACCCCCGCGCGCATTGATGCGCTCCAGGCCCCAGGTCAAATTGCGAACCACTGCCTCGCCCGTGTTGGCAAACGGGCCGCTCAGGGTCTCGATCATGGCAATCTTGATGGGTGCCAACATCGTCTGAGCCAGGCTCAGGGTGGGCAGACATAGCGCCACAAGTGCCAATTTCAAGGCCTTGCGCATCACAATAAACATAGGAAAGTTTCTCTTGAAAACGCCTCCATCGTGCGCAGATTGGACACAAGCGACGCTTCATGTTGAACGCCGCGAAGTGTACAAGGAGTTAGATCATGTTTTTTGCCACCACCACGCCCACCAGTTTTCGTCGTTCACTGAATTCGCCTGTTGCCCGCTCGCTGGAGCGTTTCCTCTCCGAAGCGCAATGGATGAGTCAGCAGAAGTCCTGCGCCGTGGAGCAGGATGAGAAGTTCTATACGCTGAGTTTCGATGTACCCGGCATCGCCAAGGATCAATTGACCATTGGCATCGAAGGCAGCATCGTGCGCATTGAAACGATGGAAGGAGCGCCGCGTCAATACAAATCAGCTTACGAACTACCCCAGGACATTGACATCGGCAGCAGCGAAGCGAAACTGGAAAACGGTGTGTTGACCCTCAAACTGGGCAAACAGGTCCCTGCAAATCGAGTCAATACCTTGCAGATCCACTGACCGGCAGGGTAGCCAGCGACCAGCGCGGTCTGACGTCGAAAGCGTAGGCGGTACCGGGTGCTTGCTGCCCCGACTGCAAGCGCATGGCGGCGGCCATGGCAATCATGGCGCCGTTGTCGGTGCAAAGTGACAATTCCGGATAGTGCACGCGCACGCCAACTTTGCGGCAGGCTCCGTCGAGCTGCCGACGCAACTCGCGGTTGGCACCGACGCCGCCGGCCACCACGAGGCGGTCAAGCCCCGTGTCACGCAAGGCACTCAGCGCCTTTTTCACCAGCACTTCCACGATCGCTGCTTGCGTTGACGCCGCCAGATCGGCCAGCAACTCGGGCGGCCAGGCTTGGACCGGTTCAGTCCGCGTGGCCGAAAGCTTTTTGACTAGCACCATGACGGCCGTCTTCAATCCGGCGAAGGAAAAATCAAGATTGCCGCTTTTCAGCAAGGGCCGGGGCAGATTGAACGCCGCCGGGTTGCCGTGCTCAGCCAGCCGAGCCAGACCCGCCCCCCCTGGATAAGGCAAGCCCAGCAATTTGGCAGACTTGTCAAAGGCTTCACCCGCTGCGTCATCCATGGTCTCGCCCAGGATAGCATAGCGCCCCACCCCATCAACCCGCATCAGTTGGGTGTGACCACCCGACACCAGCAAGGCAACAAACGGAAATTTCGGTGGGTCGGTACTGAGAAAGGGCGACAGCAGATGGCCCTCCAAGTGATGCACGCCCAGCACGGGCTTGCCCAGCGCAGCAGCCAAAGCACAAGCCACACCTGAACCCACCAGCAAAGCTCCGGCCAGCCCTGGCCCTTGTGTGAAGGCCACCACATCCACTTCCGCCAGTGATCGCCCGGATGCTGCCAGCGCCTGCTCTGTCAATGGCAAGATGCGGCGAATATGATCACGACTGGCCAGCTCCGGCACCACGCCACCGTAGGCCTGGTGCATTTCAATCTGGCTGTGCAGCGCTTGTCCCAACAGCACTGGCAAGTCTGAACCCTGCCATTGAACCAGTGCCACACCGGTCTCGTCGCACGAAGATTCAAAGCCCAGAACCAGCATGTCATTGTTCATGGCATGGGAGTTTAGGTGATGGGATAATCAGGACATTAACGCAGAAGGATTTGGACGATGACTGATACACAGCAACGCATTGATGAACTGGTCAAATCAAACCCGGTTGTCCTTTTCATGAAAGGCAGCGCCAGTTTCCCGCAATGCGGTTTTTCGGGCCGCGCCATTCAGATACTGCAAGCCTGCGGTGTCGATATCAAGACCGTGAAGACACTCAATGTGCTGGAGGACGAAGAAATTCGCTCTGGCATCAAGCAATACAGCAACTGGCCCACCATCCCGCAGCTCTACGTCAAGGGGGAGTTCATTGGCGGCTCGGACATCATGCTGGAGATGTACGAAAACGGCGAGCTTCAGAAACTGATCGCCTGAGCAGGCGACTGCGCTTCACGTTTCCCAGCGCTTTTTGGCGCCAAGAACGGCATTCGGGTAAGGCGCCTTGCCGCGCGAGCCGTTGTACCGACCCAGCGCCAGAAACAGATCGCCCTTTTCCAGATCAAGGTAATGGCGAAGAATGACGCAGCCAAAACGCAGATTGGTCTGCATGTGAAAGAGCTGGCTGGCATCACCATCGCCTAGCAAGCGAGTCCAGAAAGGCATTACCTGCATGTAGCCGCGGGCGCCGACACTGCTGACTGCGAACTTGCGGAAGTTGCTCTCCACCTGTATCAGACCCAACACCAGCGCTGGCTCCAGTCCGGCACGCCGACTCTCATACCAGAGCGTCTGCAGGAATTCCTTGCGAACGCTCCAGTCCGGCTTTTGTTTCTGCAGGCGCTGGCTGACGCGGCCAAGCCAGCGCAAGTAAACAAGGCGTGACTCGGTATCGGAAAACTCAGGCACCGGTGGTGCGCTGTTGGAAATGGCAGCTGTCAAGGCGCTGCGCACTGAATCCGCCAGCGGTTCCTCCAACTGGGCACCGGCCAGCGCCAGGCCCCCGACCGACAACAGCCCCAGGCCGGCCGCCAGTGTCACCAGACTGCTTCGCCGTGAAACCATCCGCCTTCCCGACCGTGCGTTCAGGCCTTCAGTCTGGACTGAATCAGTCCCGCTACTTCAGTTAGCGCAACCGGTGCCGCCACCGCGTCACGTCGATGCTGGTATTCGACTTCACCGTTTTTCAGCCCTCGGTCACCAATCGTGACGCGATGCGGCACACCAATCAACTCCCAATCGGCAAACATGGCGCCCGGGCGCCCTCCCCGATCATCCAGGATGACGTCCACCCCCGCTGCGAGCAGTTGCTGATACA
>CAZZLB010000445.1:0-3098 GCA_964654655.1 uncultured Rhodoferax sp.
GCGGCAATCCATGACTTCCTGGATCGCCGCGGCCTGCGGCCTCGCGATGACGGCAACGGATATCAAATCGGCATTCCCTGCTCGATCAGACTGGCATGCAAAGCGGCCCCCAAAGGCAGAATTTCGTCATTGAAGTCATACCGGCTATTGTGCAGGAAACAACTGCCAACTCCGCCCTCCACACCTTGACCGATGCGCATGTAGGCGCCAGGCTTGACCTGCAGCATAAAGGAAAAATCTTCGGCCCCCATGCTGGGTTCCAGATCACGCACGACGCGCTCGGCACCCACCAGGCTCTGCGCCACGTCAGCGGCAAAGCGCGCCTCGATCGCCGTATTGATGGTTGCCGGGTACGAGCGCTCATACGTCACCGTGGCACTGGCGCCAAAACCCTGAGCCACGGCGCCGCACATCTCGGAGAGGCGCCGCTCCACCATGGCTTGTACCTGCGGGTTGAAGGTGCGCACCGTTCCTACCAGAGTGGCGCTGCCTGGTATCACGCTCATGGCCCCCAGTTCACCAGCGCGCATGGCACACAGGCTGATGACGGCGTTGTCAATCGGCCTGACGTTGCGCGACACAATGCTCTGCACCGCCGTGATGATGTGAGCCGCCACCAGCACCGGATCCACCGTTTGGTAGGCGTGAGCGCCATGCCCGCCCTTGCCGGTGATCTCGATCGTGATGCGATCCGCCGCCGCCATCATCGGGCCGGGGTTGACGCCCACTGTGCCGGGACGCATGGCCGGCCAGTTGTGCATGCCAAACACCGACTGCGCGGGGAAGCGCTCAAAAAGACCATCTTCAATCATGGCTTTGGCACCGGCAAAACCTTCTTCGCCGGGTTGAAAAATCAGCACCGCCGTGCCGTCAAAGTTGCGCGACTGCGCCAGATAGCGCGCCGCTCCGACCAGCATCGCAGTGTGGCCGTCGTGACCGCAGCCGTGCATCAAACCAGCGGTACCAGACTTCCATGAAAAATCGTTGTGCTCGGTCATGGCCAGCGCATCCATGTCGGCGCGCAAGGCCATCATCTTGCCGCTGCTGTTGCGCTGACCCTTGATCAGAGCCACGACACCGGTTCTGCCAATGCCCGCGTGGATCTCGTCCACGCCGCATTGCTTGAGGGCTTCCTGCACCCGGGATGACGTATAGAACTCTTCAAAACCCAGTTCCGGATGAGCGTGCAGGTCACGCCGCAAAGCGGTAATTTCGGGGTGGAAGGCGGCGATTTGTGCAAAGGCCCGCCCCTGGACCTTGAGTGTCGAATACGAACCCGCTGCCTGCATCAATGTCCTCCTGCTCGACCCACGCGCAGACGCGGGTCAACCACAAAATAAAGCAGATCAACCGCCAGATTGATCAGCACAAAAATCAGTGCAATCAGGCACAGGTAGGCAGCCATCACCGGAATGTCGGCAAAAGTCACCGCCTGAATGAACAAGAGCCCCATGCCTGGCCACTGAAACACTGTCTCGGTGATGATGGCAAAGGCAATAAGTTGCCCCAGTTGCAAGCCGGTGATGGTGATCACGGGTACCAGCGTGTTTTGCAGGGCATGCCCAAAATGAATGGCCCGGTTGCTCAAACCACGGGCCCGGGCAAAACGGATGTAATCGGTGCGCAGAACTTCCAGCATTTCAGCACGCACCAGGCGCATGATGAGCGTCAGCTGGAACACTGCCAGCGTGATCGCCGGCAAAACCAGGTGATGCCAACCGTCCACCGTGAACAAACCACTTTGCCACCAGCCCAGTTGCACCACTTCGCCGCGACCAAAGCTGGGGAACCAGCCTAGGCCCACCGAGAACGCAAGAATCAGCAAGATACCAATCAAAAAGGTCGGCAGTGATACACCAAGCAGCGAGATCGTCATGAACAATTGGCTCAGGAAAGTACCGCGCTTGAGCGCCGAGTAAACACCCAATGGCACGCCAATCAACAATGCCAGCAGCGCCGCCACCAAAGCAAGCTCCAGGGTAGCTGGAAGGCGCTCGGAAATCAGGCGCGACACCTTGGCACCCTGACGCAGACTCAGGCCGAACTCGCCCTGCACAGCGTTGAGCAAGAAATGCCAGAACTGAACAAAAAATGGCTGATCCAGACCCAGATCGGTGCGTAATTGGCGAATCTGGTCCGGCTTGGCATCCTGCCCCAGCAAAAACACAACGGGGTCGCCCACGTACTGGAACAGCATGAAGGCGATAAAAGCCACGACCACCATCACCACCATGGCCTGAATCAAGCGACGAAGAATAAATGCAAACATCAATCAGAGCCAGGGAAAGCCAGAATTTAACAGAGCAAACACCATGCGGGCGGCCGCGCCCATAAAAAAACCCCACCACGTTGCCGCAGTGGGGTTTTGACTTTAGGTCTTTAACTGACTTGCGTCAGCGCCGGATCAGAAAGCGTGACGAACACCCAGATCAAAGCCGGTGGACGAACCATTGGCCGGGGTCACAGCGCCGTTCAGAGCGGCAGCGGCGCCACCAGAATTGGACAGGCTGGCAAACGTACCATACAGGGCGGTGCGCTTGCTCAGGTCATACACATAACCCAGCGAGAACTTGTCTGTCTTGGCGCCATTGCCATTGTCAGAGCTGGAGAAAGAAACGCGGACAGTACTGGCAGGTGCAACAGGAACCAGCGCGCCAACGGTGTAACCAACGACGTCCTTAGCACCAGTGTTGGCATCCTTGTTCCAGAAAGCCATCAGCTGAGCAACCTTCATGTCATACGAACCAGCAACGTTCGTGGTTTGCACGTCAGTGCCAGCGCCCGTCGTGGTCTTGCTGAAAGCAACAGCCAGGGACAGAGGACCATTGTCATACGTTACGCGGATCGCGCTGCCGTCGCCAGCTTGCGAAGCTGCGTTGGAAGCATTTTCACCGAAATACGTCTGTGCCCAGACGCCAAAACCGCTCACGGTGGGCGACAGGTAGGCAACGCTGTTGGAAGCGCGAACAATGGTCACGCCACCAGCGCTGCTGTTCAGGGCTTGCGTCGTGCCAACACCGTTGGTACCAAACGGATCAAACACCGTGAAGCTCCAGAATTGCGGCGTGTAGTCACGGCCCAAGCGGATTTCACGCATG
>CAZZLB010000446.1:0-3097 GCA_964654655.1 uncultured Rhodoferax sp.
ATCAGTACGACACGGACAGGCCGGCGGGCGAACGACCGGGGAAGGGGAAACATGCGGAGGGCAAAAATGGAAATTAAACCAATTGAAACGGTATACAAAGGCTATCGTTTTCGGAGCAGACTGGAAGCTCGATGGGCGGTGTTCTTTGACGCCGTCGGGATGGCGTGGGAGTATGAGACCGCCGGTTTCGATATGGATGGAATGAGGTATCTGCCAGATTTTCACATTCCATCCATGAGCGGCGGGATTGATTACGACCCTGGATATTCCAGGTACGGGGGGTTTATCGAGATAAAGCCAAAAATTGAGAATAGACCTTACTGCAAAATTTACCTCGCCGGAAAAATGGACGGGAGTTGGCGTTACGATTTGGAATGTGAATTATCAAAAAGATCGGAACGTTTTAGCATTGTTGGGCCGTACGGGCTTGACCACAACGTCACACAAAGCATAGATATAGTCCACCACTGTTTATTGCAGATAAAAGAAGCAGATTGCGTATTCGTGAACCTAAACACGACAGATACACCAGGAACGCTGGTAGAGATCGGATTTTCTTTTGTTCACAGAAAAGGTCTGCTCATTCGATATGAAAACGAAGAAATAAAAGAGTATATGTGGTTTGTTGGTGGGCTATCCGATTTATACAAACAAGCTGGGATGAACGCAAAGGAAATAGTAGGCGGGAGCGTTTCGGATCTTCTCGTGAACAATCTTCCGGTCTTATCGTCTGGTTTCAATAAATGCAAAAAGTTGTCGCATTATAAGAGAACCATTCTTTTTGAAGGCGATCCGATGGATTTCAACATGATAGTTTTTACTCGGGGAAATGATGCGGATTGGAGCGGGAGTACATCCAAGGGCTTGAGCGCATTTCTCGGAATTAACATCGAGTCCATTGAGTCTGCTGCCAAAAAAGCGCGCGGAGCTCGGTTCGAGTTTGGGGAGAGCGGAAATGGCTAAGTCGCGCGCAATATCAAGCCGTATCCGCAAGAGCGAAACATTCGCCAAGTTTACCTATCGCCAGCGCGATCTGTGGCAGGGGATCATCGAGGTGGCCGACGATCAGGGCAGGTTGCCAGGGCAAGCGGCCTTCATCCGGTCCGAGGTCTGGCCGTACGACGACATTTCAATCAAGGACGTTGAAGCCGACCTGGTCGCAATCGCTCAAGCCGGGAATATCGTCATCTACCAGGATGGCGGCAGCAAGTATTTACAGATCGTCAACTGGTGGATGTATCAGACAATTGAATGGGCAGGCAAAAGCGACTTCCCTGCGCCGGACGGATGGACGGACCGTGAGCGATACCACGGCAAGGGCAATCAGATCGTCACGTTGAACTGGGATAAGCCAGGTGGCTTCATTATAGGTAGTGCGCTACCTAGACCGCTACCTAGTGCGCTACCATCCCCGCTAGATTGCAACGGTATTAAAGGTGAAGGTGAAGGTGAAGGTGAAGATGAGGTAGCTACCCCGCCGACGACGGATGAACCTTTATTCCAGGGCAACCCATTGAGTCGCGCGTTTGAGCAAGCGTCCGGGATCGTCGCCCACTCCCCAGAGAAATGGATGACTGCGATCAACGCAATGGCGGGGAAAGGCGCCACCCCGGAGGATGTAGAAACCACGGTCAAAGAACTGCGCCAAAAAGAATACACTATCATTGGTCCCTGGTCGATCACAAACGCGATCGTAAACACGATAGGCAAACGCCGGTCTGGCAACAACGGCAAGAAACCGCAGCCGGCCTTTGTTCCGAGTGAGGAGTTTGGCTTATGACCGAAATGGAGACCACCTACACAACGGCATACGCGGGACCGACACTTATGGCCCAGCAGGAAATCGAGAAGTTGTTCGCCGCGGCGGCATTCATCAACCCGGAGTACGCGTTGGATACGTGCGGCTGGCTGAAGCCCGGCGAACTGTCTGACATCGGCCTGCGCCGGTATTGGGAGAACCTGACCGGCAAGCACCGCGGCGACGGGTCCGCGGCGGCGTTGGAAGCGGGCGTGTACACCAAGATACTCGGCGTTATGACGCTGGTGTCATCGTCCCTGGACGTGGTATCGTACGCCCGCGAAATCCAGCGCCGCGCATACCTGGTGAGCACCGACAAGTATCTTGGCGAACTGATGCACGCCCGGCAGGCCAACGACACCGACAGGATGCGCAAGCTGGTCAGCGACCTGTACAACAGCGCGCCGGCGACGGACGAAATTATCCCCAACGCGCTGGATTGTGCGCTGGCGTTCATTGACTATCTGGACAACCTCGGGAATTGCATCAATACAGGCATCGCCCCGCTGGATGAAGCGTTGGGCGGCCTGGAGCCGGGCACGCTGACGCTGCTGGCGTCGCGTCCGTCAATGGGTAAGTCCACATTGGCATTCCAGATATCCCGCCAACTTGCGGAACAGCTCGGGAAAAAAGTGCTGTACTTTTCGAACGAAATGACGAAGGAATCGCTTTGGAAAAAAGCGGCGTGCGGCGCGCTGGAAATTGATTGGCGCGACGTGAAAAACGGCAAGACGACGCCTGAACAAAATGACTCCCTCCGGAAAAAAGCAATTGACTTAGCCGTCTTATCGGAGGACCGGCTGCACGTCGACGATAGGCATCACCACACGACCGAGTCGATCTGGCCCATCGCGGCCCGTCAGCACCCCGATTTGATCGTTGTGGACGTGATTTTCAACCTGAAAGACAAAGAAGAACGACGGCAAGATAAACTCGCGGTGATCGCCACGAACCTGCGCGACATGGCTTACCAGGTCAAGTGCCCGGTCCTGGGATTGCACCACATCGGGCGTGCCGCGGAAGGGCAAGCGGAAAACCGCCCGACCATGTCCAACCTCGCGGACAGCGGAGACCTGGAGAAGATTGCCGACGTCGTGCTGCTGCTGCACAGCCCAGATTACTACGAGGTCGGATCCAACAAGCGCAGCCCATACACAGACATCATTGTTGGCAAGAATCGCGAAGGAACCCGCAACGGCGTAGTACACCTTGCGTTCAACACCCGCCAGCAGTGGTTCGTGCCAGCGAAGGAGGCCCAGCAGTGAAATGCCCGGAATGTACCCGACTACAGACCATGAT
>CAZZLB010000447.1:0-3097 GCA_964654655.1 uncultured Rhodoferax sp.
GCTTGGGTCTGGCGTTGTTGCCGCGCCTGTTGATCGAGGCCGAACTCTCCCGCGGCGAACTGGTGCTGGCGTGCGAACGGCTGGTCCCGAGCAATCTTGCCTACTACGTCGTGATTCCCGATCATGCCGACGATCGCCCGATCGTCGCAACTTTCCTCGACTGGTTGTACACGAAGACGGTGCGTGGTCTGCCCCGAAATTGACTTCGATCAGCTTTGAGGCAAAAGCTTTGTGATACGCTGTTCGGCGGCAATACTCCATTGAAGTCTATCGAGAAAGGGAAAATCATGGCTGATGTAATGGCTCCGCTGGCAGGAAAAATCCTTGCCGTACTGGTCGAACCCGGCTCCAAGGTTGACGAAGACGATGAGCTCGCCGTCATTGAGGCGCTGAAGATGGAAAACCACGTGTACGCGCCCAGTGGCGGCACCGTGAAGGAAATCAAGGTAAAAGTTGGCGACAGTGTCGAGGATGGGGCGCTGATCCTCGTGCTCGAATGACCCTTGCTTACACAGAATCGAGGCAACAATGGATTTTGAACTTTCCGAACAGCAACGGCTGATCCAGGACACGGCCCGGCGATTCGCGCTGGAAGAAATTGCGCCTACGCTAGAGCAGGAAGAGGCCAAACACGAGTTCCGCCCGGACCGCGTCGCGAAAATGGGTGAGCTGGGCATGTTCTCCTGCGCGCTGCCAGAGGAACTTGGCGGCAGCGGCATGGGTTACATGGAGTCGGTTCTGATGGCCGAACAGATTGCCAGGATTTCAGCCTCCTGGCGCCTGCCGTTCAACATGCAAAACCTTGGTCCCTCACTGACGGTGGCCAAATTCGGCAACGACGCGCAGAGGAAGAAGTACGTACCGGGCTGGGTGGCAGGCACGCAGCTCGGCTTCTTCGCCATGACCGAATCGAATACCGGCTCAGACGTAGCCAGCATGAAGACGCACGCGATCGACAAGGGCGACCATTGGGAGGTTCATGGCACCAAGATGTGGATCTCGCAGGCACACGTTGGTGACGCCGGCCTGCTCTACGCCTACACTGACCGGAGCAAGGGCAACAAAGGCATGACCGCCTTCATCATCGAGCCAAAGAACTGGGAAGGCTGCACCGCACGCGCAATCGAGACCAAGCTCGGTCTGAAGTGCGCGCCTACCGGTGAGTTCGCCTTCGACGGCATGAAAGTTCCCAAGGAAAATGTGCTCGGCCAGCCAGGCGACGGGTTCCGCATCTGCATGTGGCAGCTGAACCAGACCCGCATCGGCTGCGCGGCGGGAGCACTCGGGGTCGCTGGCGGCGCACTTGACATCGCCATTCAATATGCCAACGAACGCACCCAGTTCGGCAAGCCGATCTCGCAGCATCAGATGATCATGGCGCAGATCGCCGAGATGACGGTCGAACATCAGGCCGCGCAAATGCTGGTGTACAAGGCGGCCTGGCTGAAGGACAACGGCAAGCCGAACCAGTTCGAGACCTCGGTCGCCAAGTTCGCCGCGTCTGAGGCGGCGGTTCACGCGGCCAACGAGTGCATGAAGATTTACGGTTCGTTCGGGTTTTCAACCGAATATCCAGCAGAGCGTTTCTACCGGGATGCGAAGTCACTGCAGGTAGTCGAAGGCACTTCCAACGTCCAGAAGATCATCATATCGGGCATGGCCTGCGGGACCACGCCCAATCGCGACTAGGGAGTGAAATGAGACCGTATTTTGAAAAAATGCCCGGCTTTGGCAAGCCGCTCAAGGAAAACCGCATCGCGCGTACGCAGGAGAGCCGCGCCAAGCTCGAAGCGGTCGAGGCCGAGATCGCTGTAGCGAAGAAGGCAGTGGAAGAAATCGGCATACCAACAGCCAAGATCAACGAACGTGGCGGGCTGACGGTATGGCAGCGGCTGGAGTACCTCGTCGATCCGGGCTCCTGGCAACCCTTGCACAGCCTCTACAACCCCGAGGACAACGAAGAGGGCACAACCAACGTGGTCGATGGTCTGGGCAAGATCGGTGGCCGCTGGGCGGTGATCATCGGCTTCGACAACAAGGTGTTGGCCGGCGCCTGGATCGCCGGCCAGCCCGACAATATTCTGCGCGTGACCAATCTCGCCAAGCGGCTGCATATTCCGCTGGTGTGGCTGGTGAACTGCAGTGGGGTAAAGCTGCCAGATCAGGAGAAATTCTACGCCGACCGGCGTGGCTCCGGCGCGCCTTTCTACCGGCATGCGGAACTGGAGCAGGCTGGCATTCCGGTACTGGCAGGTATTTATGGCACGAACCCGGCAGGGGGTGGCTACCAGGCGATCAGTCCGACCATCCTCATTGCACACAAGGATGCCAACATCGCCGTAGGTGGTGTCGGCATTGTGTCCGGCATGGCGCCGCAAGGTGGATTCGATGTCGCGGGACTGGAGCAGTTGATCGCCGTCACGCGCACCATGAAGGACAAGCCGCCGGGCAGCGCGTCCACCCACTACGATGCTACCGGCTTCTTTACCCGCGTCTGCGAAGAGGAAAAGGGCGTGCTGGACGGCATCAAGGAATACATGGGCATGATCCCGGCATACGACCCAAAGTTCTTTCGCGTTGCCGAACCGACCGAGCCGCAGCTTGCGGCCTCGGATTTGTACCACCTGTTGCCGTTCAACCAGAAGTCGGATTACTCGTTTGACGACATCCTCGCGCGCCTGGTCGATGGCAGCGAGCACATGGAGTTCCGTCCGGATTACGGGCCCGAGATATACACCGGCTTGGTGAAACTTGACGGCATGCTGGTCGGCGCCATCGGCAACCGGCAGGGGCTGCTGCCCAAGGGCTATCCCGAGTATGCGGACTACCCCGGCATTGGCGGCAAGCTATATCGTCAGGGACTGATCAAGATGAACGAATTCGTGACACTCTGTGCCCGCGACCGCGTTCCAGTGATCTGGTTCCAGGACACGACTGGCATCGACGTGGGCGACATTGCCGAAAAAGCCGAATTGCTCGGCATCGGCCAGTCCTTGGTGTACTCGATCCAGCAATCGGACATCCCGATGATGCTGGTGGTACTGAGGAAGGGCAGCGCTGCGGCGCACTACATCATGGGCGGACCCACGGCAAATCG
>CAZZLB010000448.1:0-3095 GCA_964654655.1 uncultured Rhodoferax sp.
AGAGGGAAGCGCTTTCTGAATTGCAAGAAATGTTCACGGAAGGTTGCAATCAAGTGGCCGTTGTTGCAGCCCTTGAGAAAGAGCGCAACCGGGTTCGGCTGCACCATCTTTGCTATCGCAATTTGAGACAATCCTTGCCTAAGTTGGGCTCCCAGATGTGTGTATCCGTCTAACCTAGACAGGTTGACGGGTTAAGATTACATGTGATTTTTGAGTATTTCTAGAGAGGAGCCATCGATCTGGCAAGAGTTCCTCGAGCTTTCTGGCACTATGTCCCATAAGCCGCCGAAATATGTCTTCGAGATATTCTCTTGGATTGATCCCTAACCCTCGGCAGGTTTGAACGAATGATAACAAGATGGCTCCAGCTTCGCCTCCATTCTCGCTGCCGAAAAAGAGCCAGTTTTTCCGCCCGATAGTTAAAGGGCGGATCGCCCGCTCTGCAACATTATTGTCCAACCTGGCAAACGGATATTTTGTGTAATTTTTGAGATACGGAATCAACCCGCAAAAATACCCAAGCGCCTCACGAAATTTTGATTTAGGCAGCAGATTACCTGTAACCAGTCGATCTTTGATTTTTTGAATTAACTCATCGATAATTGGAACTTCTTTTTCTTGTCGGATTCTTAACCGCTCCTCTGGAGAACGCGCCCAAGCAACTTTTTCGAGCATAAAAAGATACTTGAGCTTCCGCAATACCCAGCCACGGAGAGCGAGATCTCCAGATTCAGCTTCGAAAAATTTTCTTCGAATATGAACCCAACATGGAAACCACGTAATGACCTTCTCTTGAGCCAATTTCAAGTACGCGTCGTATTTATCGGAGTGCAAGCCCCCTCGATATCCCTCCAGGATATCCAGCACGTGATCATGACAGCGATTCGTGCGAAAATCATATACTCGATACGCGGGATTTGACTCATTTCCTCCGACAATGACCCACATGTAGCCTGTCTTGCATTTTTCTTTTGCCTGTAGCTTCACGGGACTTTCGTCAATGAATACATTTCCCCCCTTAAGAATCAGCTCGAGCATTACTTCATAAAGAGGTTTGAGAGCCAGGCCGCAGCGGATCATCCATTGGGAAAGCAGTTTGCGGCTGATTTGGATGTCGACACGTCCCATACTTTCAGCGATTCGATAGAGGGGCATGTGATCGGCGAATTTCTGAACAACCACTTCAGCAAGAAGACTCTCGTCGGCTCGGCATTTAGAAATAAGGCTGTCAGGCAGTTCCGCTGTTAAAACGCCATCTTCCGGTTTTTGAGGGTGGGCATATTTTGGCCGGATGATCTCTTTAATATAGTAGCTGCCGGGCTCGTGCGCCAGTTTGTGGGTTGTTTCATTTCCGATATGCACGAGAGAAACTCCTGTCTCCTTGCACACCTTTTCAGCATCTGGAATATCAAGGATAACGGTTTTGACAGGAAGGTCCTCAGGAATAACAATCGCATCTTGACCATCTCGCCTAGGTTTACGGCGTTCGTGAGCAGGCACAGTTTGAGTTTTCTCTTTATTTGACGCCTGCGGCACATCAAATCCCTCGAATAACATCTGCGCCTTATCGAGATCGCGAGCAATACGCTCTGATTTCTGTCCGAAAATTTGTCGCTTAAACCAGTCGAGCTGTTCTTTGAGATAAAGATTCTCAAAACGCAACTCAGCGATCTCTTTTTGAAAGATTTCCGGACTCGGAATTTGCGATGTTGTCATAGACAAAATGATACCAAAAATGTTTTAAAAAACACAGGAAAATTCATCGCAAAAACCACTTATTTTTTATAGAGAAAATCGCGTCTGAATCCTCTTCGGAATGATCCCTTCGAGCAACATCACAAACTCTCTTCTATCGAGCGGTTTTGTATCTCCCCAGTTCCACTTGAAACTGCCTTTTTCCAGGCGCTTATACCAAATGACGAATCCATCCTTGTCCCAGAAGAGAACTTTCATGTGATCTCGATGGCGATTTAGAAAAATGAAAAAAGCTCCTGAGAGCAGCTCTCCAGGAAACAGTTTTTCAACTACCGTGCTCAAACCCTCGAAACTCTTTTGCATGTTGACCGGAAATTGACACAGAAACAAGCGAGCATTACCGGAAATAGTCAGACTCATACGACCTCCTTCAAAACGCGAAGGCACTTCGTCAGGGTAGTGGTGTCGAAATTTTCTGCGAGTTGGATGCGAATGCGATTGTATTCGAGGGTGATACCAGTGGTATTGGTTGGAAGGGGCAATTCTTTAAAAGCTGATCGGTCTATTTGCTCGGCGGGCTTGGAACCGAATCGCTCTCTCCAATACAGGAAAGTATTGTAGTTGACATTTTGCTCGTTGCACCAGCAGGCAATGCTAATATTGCGATCGTTTTTCTCCCACTGTTCGACGAGTCGTTTCCACTCTTGTCGTTTTTCTTCTGGATATGGCTTAGGCATAGAGCTCCTTTTTTAAAAACAGCTCAAACATGCCACTCCTGAAAAATCGAAAAAAGATGGCTAGGTTAGACGCTTACAGACATGTCGCATTTTAAAAATGAACGCCAGTTGTTTAGTTACACAGGACTTACCCCCTCAGAACATTCTTCTGGAGGATACATACGGAAAGGGCACATCAGTCGGCAAGGAAAGACCGTTATTCGAAGAGTTCTTGTGTTAGCAGCTTGGAAAGCCATCCAGAAAGACCAAAACTTAAGGGAGACATACGATCGAATTGCTGCCAGAGCAGGAGGCAAGAAAGCGATTGTTGCAATAGCTAGAAAGCTTGTGGGCCGTATTCGAGCGTGTTTTAAAAAACAGTGCCTCTATAAAACAGGGGCACAAAACTTAGCTGCTGTTGCAGCTTAAAAAAGGCTTAAGAGGGGGTGCTTGTGCAGTGACAGCCCCCGATGACAGAGTGTTTAGGAACCCAGAAAAAGACTAACAGGAAAATAAACCAAAGCAAAAGCCCTGAAGGCAAACTTGATTTACCGGGGTGACCACGCCGTGTACCCTTGTGAGCACGAAAGTGCTTCACGTAGGACAGTTTGTGGCGCCCCACTTTAATAGTTCGGAAAAACAACTGGTGGCATGCCTCTGGGCATGACCACGAATAGCAGGTAG
>CAZZLB010000449.1:0-3065 GCA_964654655.1 uncultured Rhodoferax sp.
TGGTGTTCGGACCCATGGCAGTGAGGATGTGGCGCGCCGACAGGGCGTCGATGCAACCCGGGCAGGCGGCATGCCCGGAGCACAGCATCGGGTCCTGATTGGCTTGTTCTATTTTGATCATTTGTTCACCTCACCCACTGTGATTCGCCCTGCACTTCGCTCCGGCTGGCCTGTGCAACGAACTCGGCTATCTTTGCCGGCGAGACGTTGACACCGCCAACCCCTGCCAGCAAGCCATGGATGCGTGGCGTCACCGCACTGCCATAAAGCGCGGAGCGCAGTTCCTGGTGCAACACGCCACCATAGCCCGGCGAGTAGTTGCGGTCGAGCACGATCACATCGTCAAAACCGCTCAGCGCTTCGCGCAGCCCGGCTGCTGGCAGCGGCCTGAACAGCCTGACCTTGACCAGCCCTACGGCAACGCCCGCTTCCCGCATGGCATCGACCGCATCGCGCGCCGTGCCACACATGCTGCCCATGGTGACGATCGCCGTGCGCGCGCCGTCGCAGCGGTAACGCTCGATCACGCCGTGGCTGCGGCCGGTCAGCTTGGCCCACTCAAAGTCCGCCTGTGCGGCCAGTGCTGGCACTTGATCCATCGCCTCGCCCAGTGCCTGGCGATGCCGGAAATACATGTCCTGCGTCGCCACATTGCCCCAGGATTCAACCCGGTCGGTATCCAGCCGGTGCGCTGGTGCAAAGGCCGGCAAATAGCCGTCCACCAGCGCCTGCTCGGGTATCTGCACGGGCTCCAGCGCATGCGAGACATAGAACGCATCCAGATTGACCATGGTCGGCAGCAGCACCTGCTCTGCTACGCGGAACGCCTGCAGCACGCTGTCCAGCGCTTCCTGCGCGCTTTCCACGTAATACTGAATCCAGCCGGTGTCACGCTGCGACAGGCTGTCGGTCTGGTCTGGCCAGAAAGCCCAGGGCGAGGCCACGGTGCGGTTCACATTCACCATCACAATCGGTGCGCGGGCGCCGCTGGCGTAGTGCAGCAACTCGTGCATCAGCAACAGACCTTGCGAGGCGGTGGCAGTGAAGACGCGGGTTCCGACCAGCGAGGCCGGAATGCAGGCCGACATCACCGAGTGCTCTGACTCCGGCGTGATGATCTCGGCGTCGAAGGCGCCCTCGGCAGCAAACTCGGTGAGTTGCTCCAGCACCGGCGTCTGCGGCGTGATCGGATAGACCGGCACCACCTTGGGACGCGCCAGGCGGGCGCCCCAAGCCACGGCTTGATTGCCGGTAAGCAGCATGGTGTTGGTGGATGCACTCATCTCAGTTCCTCCTGCATCGCCATCGAGCCGGTCGGGCACTCCTTGATGCAAACGCCGCAGCCTTTGCAGAAATCGGTCAGCACCTCGTAGCCGTTTTCGACCCGCTTGACGGCCATGTCGGGGCAATAGACCACGCAGTTGTCGCAGAAGATGCAGGTGCCACAGGAGAAGCAGCGCTCGCTCTCGGCCAGCGCCTGCTCCAGTTCCAGCCCGAGTTGAACTTCGACGTCGTGCGACAGGCGTTCCTGCGCATCCAGCAGCCCGGTGTAGGCACGCTCTTTTTTTGGATGGTAGAAGGTGCTGATCGCTGCCAGACGCACCAGGGGTTCGCCAACCGCGGTATCACCCCGCTGCTGCAACAAAGCCGCCGCCATCGCGTGCGCAGCGCGCTGGCCCATGCCGACCGCCTCGGTCACAAAGCGCGCCATGCTGGCCATGTCACCGCCGGCATAAACACCCGCGCTGCTGGTGGCCAGTTGGGCATCGGTCTTGAGCAAACCACCGGCCGCGACGAAACCTTCGCCCAGCACCGAGAGGTCCGGGTCCTGGCCAATCGAGGTGACGATGGCGTCCACCGTGATGGCAAAGCCGCTGTCGGCAACAGGGTTGAGCGTGAACTGTCCGCGCTGAGCGCCGGCGACAAACAGCACCTTGCTGCAGCTCACGCTCAGGCCAGCGCTGCCCTCGCTCACTGCATCCAGCCGGGCACCGTCGAGCAGGGTGATGCCCTCCTCCAGCGCCTCTTCCACTTCCTCGGCCTGTGCCGGCATCTGCGCACGCTGCTCCAGCGCGAGCAAGGTCACCTCGTGGCCCAGACGGCGCGCGCTGCGCGCGGCGTCCAGCGCGGCACTGCCGCCACCAATCACCAGCAGCCGCTTGCCCAACGCCACCGGTTTGCCGGAGTTGGCAGCAGCCAGAAAAACGGCGCCGTCACAGACCCAGGGGTTGGCGTAGTCCAGTGTCGGCAAACGCTTGTGCTTTGCCGCGCCCAGCGCCAGGTACAGCGCGTCGTGCTGCCCGCGCAGCTTGGCAAATTCCTCTGCGCTGCCGACGGCATGACTGCAATGCACCGTGACACCCATGGCCACGATGCGCGCAATCTCGCCATCGAGCACGTCCCGCGAGAGCCGGTAGGCGGGGATGCCGTAACGCATCAGGCCACCCAGTTCTGCCTGTGCTTCATAGAGCGTCACGGCAAAGCCCATGCGGCGCAGGTGGTAGGCCGCTGACAAACCCGACGGCCCCCCACCGACAATCGCCACACTGGCGCTCTGCGCATCGGACGCTGCTTCAAAGCCCCAGCCCTGCGCGAGTGCCTCATCACCAACAAAGCGTTCGAGCTTGCAGATGGAAAGGGCCTCGTCATAACCAGCCCGGTTGCATGCCACTTCACAGGGGTGGTGGCAGATGCGTCCGGCAATCGAGGGGAAGGGGTTGTGCCGCGTCAGCACTTGCCAGGCGCCACGGAAATCACGGGCACGGGCCAGGCCTATCCACTCTGCGATGTCACCGTCGACCGGACAGGCGCCATGGCAGGGTGCGGGCGCCTTGATGTGGCGTGCCAGCGATGCGCGCCAGGTGCCGGTCTTGATGACGTTGGTGCTGCCTGTAGTCCAGGTTGCAGGGATGGGAGCAGCGGCCCCCACGCTTGTCGCGGCGCTCATGCCATGCTCCCGGAAAGTTGCCTATCGGCCGAACGGTATCCTTCGGTGCAGGCCGCCACGTTTTCATCGTGGTGCTTGGGCGCGTTGTCCACCAGCGCCTGCGTCAACACGGCCAAAG
>CAZZLB010000450.1:0-3052 GCA_964654655.1 uncultured Rhodoferax sp.
TGCTCGAAGGCTTCGCGCTTGGCCAGGAGGGTTTCCGGCACGCCTTCGAACACCAGATCCGCCGACTGCAGCGCCTCTGGTGCATCGGCGGCGTTGACGAAGTGGACACGCGCCGCGATGCTCTGAATCTGCGCGGCATCCATCACGCCGAGTTGGGCCAGACCCGTCAGGCTGGCCTCGATTTCGGCCTGCGCCTCGCTGCGCAGCTTTTGCCAGGCCTCGGCGCTGCGCTGGCGCAGATCAATGAGCGAGATGCGATGCCCCGCGTAGGCAAATGCGATCGCGATGCCTCGGCCCATGCGACCGGCACCCACCGCGGCAAAGCGGGGTAGTGGACTACGTTCCATCGTGCAAGCGCTGCTGCAGTTGTGCCGGCGTCAAGTTTGACAGGCCAAGGGCCTCGAAGGTGCGCGGCCCGGCGCGCAGGTCACGACCCAGGAAGCCGCCAGCAATGGCCAGGAGGCCGTGCGCGATGGGCGCATCCACACCGACATGCCGTGCCGCCGAGGCCAGAAAAGCCAGCCCGAGTTCCGTGTCTTCCGTGATGTAGCGGTGACTATAAAGATCGATCATTTCGCGCCAGTCGCCCGACTTGACGAGCCTTTTGTGGGCATCGCCGTACATCCATTGATCGTTGTGGTAATGATCAGCCAGTGGATAGTGCGGACCACGGTGGCCCAGGGCTTCGCGCACGGCGATGCGTTCCTGATCCAGCCGGTCGGTCACATCGCGCACGGCGCGTTGCGTGCCCTCGTTGTGAATATCCCAGCGCTCGAAGTGCTGCAGTGGTGCGGCGTTCATGACCATCAAGGGCGGATGGATGATCGGTCCGGCATTCATCAGCGCACCCGACAGCGCGTCGCCACAAGCATGCACACTGGGATAGGCTTGGCGAATCACGCCGATCGCCGCATCTGACTTGCGTGCTGGATAGACGCCGGTCGGCAGGCGGATGGCGCGAACGGTGACATTGACTTCTCGCTCACCGTGTTTGCGCGCCAGATAGGGCAGGGTACCGGTCTCGGCCCAGGTCAGGTCGGCCTGGTTGCCCCTGGCCTTCACCTGCTGGGCCATCACATAGCTGCCAAAGGTGCCGGGTGGAAGAAAAATCACCTGACCATCGACCAGATGTGGCGCGATCGCACTCGCAATGTCTTGCTGTGCGACGGCTGGTGAGGGGATGACGATCAGTTCGGCGTCCTGCAGCGCCTCCGCCATGCTGGTCGTGGCGAGCGCCAGCGGTACATCACGTTGACCACTCGCGTCTTTCAGCGTGATGGAGCCTGCCTGCAGCAGCGGCTTCAGGGCTGCCGCGTCACGACGCCACAGACGAACTTCATGCCCCGCTTCGGACAGGTCGGCAGCCGCCGCGTAGGCGCCATGACCGCCGCCAAGTACTGCGATTTTCATCGGCTGTGCTTACTCGGGCTTGGCACCCGTGAGGGTGATCATGCGCTGGTAACGCTCAATATCGCGGCGCACCAGCGCTTCGAGTTCAGCCGGACTGCCGGTGGTGGCGTCCAGCCCGGCCACGGCAATGCGTTCAATCACCGCCGGGTCGTGCATGATCGTACGAATTTCCCGGTTCAGCCGCGCCACCACGGCCTCGGGTGTCCCTGCAGGGGCCAGGATGGCATACCAGTTGACCAGCGCGAAATCCGGGTAGCCGCTCTCGGCGATAGTCGGCACGTCGGGCGCGACCGCATTGCGCTTCGGGCTGGTGACTGCAAGCGCGACGAGTTTGCCGGCCTTGGCCTGACGAATGCCGTTTCCAGCGACGATCAGCGACAGCTTGACCTGGCCACCCATCAGATCCACCAGCGCCTGGCCGCCACCCTTGTAAGGCACGTCCAGAATATCGATCCCGGCGATGCGCTTGAACCACTCGAAACCAAGGTAATGCGGACTGCTGGGACCAAGCGATGCGAACGTCAAGCGACCTGGCTGCGAACGGGCCAGGGCCACCAACTCGGGAATGGTCCGTGCACTCAGCGATGGATGGGCCACCAGCATCAGCGGCGACGTGGTCAGCTGCGCGACAAAAGCGAAGTCCTTGAGTGAGTTGTACGGCAACGCCACACCGTAGGCGGCATTGATGGCGTGGATGTCGGTGGTCAGCAAGAGCGTGTGACCGTCGGGTGGTGCCGAGGCCACGGCGCGCGTCGCGATCACTGAATTTCCCCCCGGCTTGTTGTCCACCATCACCTGCACACCCAGCACCGTCGTCAGGCGTTCAGCCAGGGCGCGCGCCACCACGTCGGTGCCACCACCGGGCGCGAACGGGACGACGATGCGCATGGTCTGGCTGGGAAAATCCGCAGCGCCTGCCTGGACAGCCAGGCACAGCGTCAGCACAGCCAGCAGGGATGAAAACAAACGTCGCATGGCAATCACCTTGGTCATCAGTTCAGAGTCTTATCGCTGTGTTCAGGCAGCACCGCCAAAACCCAGATAGGTCTCGACAATGCGCGGGCTGGCCGACAGCTCTGCCGCAGTACCACTGATGGCCACCTCACCCGTTTCCAGGACGTAACCACGGTCAGCAATCTGAAGTGCGGCACGGGCGTTCTGCTCAATCAGCAATATCGCCACACCGGTGTCACGCAGGTCGGCGACGATGTGCAGGATGTCGCGCACGATGCGTGGTGCCAGGCCCAGGCTGGGTTCGTCCAGCATCAGCAGGCGCGGCTTGGCCATCAGGGCGCGCCCGATTGCCAGCATCTGGCGCTCGCCACCCGACAAGGTGGCGGCGAGTTGCTGGCTGCGTTCACGCAGGCGTGGAAAGCGCTTGTAAATGGGTTCCAGGTCCCGATCGGCTCCGCGCTCACCAGAGCGAACGCGGTGGAACGCACCCAGACGCAGGTTGTTCTCGACCGTGAGGTCGCCAAACAGTTCGCGCCGCTCGGGTACCAGAGACATGCCGTTGGCCACGCGCGTCTCGACCTCCTGCTCTGCCTGGTCGACACCGCAGTAGCTTACCTTGCCTTTGCCTGGAAGCAGGCCCATGATGGCGGCGAGCAGGGTCGTCTTGCCAGCACCGTTGGGGCCGATC
>CAZZLB010000451.1:0-3050 GCA_964654655.1 uncultured Rhodoferax sp.
GTCGATCTGGCACTCTTCACCGATGGCCTTTCGGCAGAGCGCGAGCAGGGCATCACCATCGATGTGGCCTACCGCTACTTCAACACTGCGCAACGCAAGTTCATTATTGGCGACACGCCCGGCCACGAACAGTACACGCGTAATATGGTGACCGCCGCCTCCAGCGCAGACGCCGCCGTGGTGCTGGTGGACGCTACCAAGCTGCAATGGCAAAACCCGGCGCTTGAACTGCTGGCGCAGACAAGGCGCCACACACTGCTGGTAAAGCTGTTGCGGGTGCCCTCCATCGTCTTTGCCATAAACAAGCTCGACGCGCTGGGAGACGGCGCGACTCAGGCCTTTGCCAACATCAACCACGCCCTGCAAGCCTTTGCCGATGCAGCGGGCGTCCAGCATGCCGCGGTGGTACCAATCTCTGCCCTGCTGGGTCACAACGTAGTCGAGCCGGCCGATGGCTGGTGCGATTACCATGGCGCCAGCCTGTTGCGGATTCTGGAGCAGCTGCCCGTGACTGCCAGCGAAACCGACCTGCCCTTCGCCTTTCCGGTGCAATGGGTGGAAAAATTCTCCGCCTCCAGCGATACATCGCGGGGGCGCCGCATTTTCTGGGGCCGCGTGGCCAGCGGCACCGTCCGGGTCGGACAGAAAGTAAGGGTATTGCCAAGTGGCCAGAGTGCCACGGTGGCCCAGGTGCTGCGCCATACGCGCCAGCCGGGCACCGTACTGGCCGGGCACAGCGCCGGCCTGGTGCTGGACCGCGAAGTGGACATCTCACGCGGCGACTGGCTGCTTGCCGATGAGGCCCCAAGCGACTTCAAGCAGGGCCGCGAACTCAGCGCCACCGTGGCCTGGATGGACGAGGAGCCGCTGGTGGCCGGACGCGTTTACTGGGCGTTGCACGGACACCGCTGGGTCAAGGCCCGCATCAAGCGCATCGTGCACCGGCTGGACATCCACACGCTGACACGGACCGAGGCCAGCCAGCTCGATACCAATGCCATCGGCCAGGTCGAGCTGGGCCTGCAGGAAGACATGGCAACCCTGCCCTTCGGGCGCTCGCGCACGATGGGCTCGCTGGTCCTGATCGACACCGCCTCGCACAAGACTGCAGGCGCGGTGCTGATCAATTAAAATCCTGCCTTTCACCCATCCCGCAAGCCCTCTAACATGACACACATCGTCACCGAAGCCTGTATCAAGTGCAAGTACACCGATTGCGTCGACGTTTGCCCCGTTGACTGCTTTCGCGAAGGCCCCAATTTTCTGACCATCGACCCGGACGAGTGCATCGACTGCGCAGTCTGCCTTCCGGAGTGCCCGGTCAACGCCATCTACGCCGAAGAAGACGTGCCGGCCGACCAGCAGCACATGATCAAACTCAACGCCGAGCTGGCGACGCTGCCAAGCTGGAAAGGCATCAGCAAACGCAAGGCACCGCTGCCTGATGCCGACGAATGGAAGGACAAGACCGGCAAGCTCTCGCAGCTTATCCGGTAAGAATCGACTGTGCGAAAGCATTTATCCCCCATTGAGACCGACGCAGTCATCGTCGGCGCCGGCCCGGTAGGGCTGTTTCAGGTCTTTGAACTTGGCCTGCTCGAAATCAAGGCCCATGTGGTTGACTCGCTCGGCTACCCGGGCGGCCAGTGCATAGAGCTCTACCCCGACAAGCCGATTTACGATATTCCGGCGGTGCCGGTGTGCACCGGGCGCGAACTCACCAACAACCTGCTGGAGCAGATCAAGCCCTTTGGCGCCACCTTTCACTACGGGCAGGAAATTACCGTGGTGGAACGGCAGATCGATGACCGCTTCTTCGTTGAAACATCCAGAGGCACCCGCTTTCTGACCAAAACGATCTTCATTGCCGCTGGCGTAGGTGCCTTTCAGCCACGCACGCTCAAGATCGATGGTCTGGACAGTTTTGAGGATTCGCAGCTTTTTTACCGGGTCCGCAATCCGGACGACTTTGCCGGCAAGAATCTGGTGATTGTGGGCGGCGGCGACTCCGCCATCGACTGGGCGCTTGATTTCGTCAAGGACAGTCCGCACAAGGCGGAAAGCGTGATCCTTGTGCACCGGCGCGACGGTTTCAAGGCGGCGCCCGCCAACGTCGCCAAAATGCATGAATTGTGCGACGCACTGGAGATGCAGTTCATGATAGGCCAGGTTTCTGGTTTTGAAGAAAATAACGGCGTACTGACCAACGTCAAAGTGACCGGTGCCGATGGCGTCACGCGCCTGGTACCGCTGGACGCCATGCTGGTGTTCTTTGGCCTCTCGCCCAAGCTGGGACCGATCGCCGACTGGGGGCTCGACATTGAGCGCAAGCAACTCAAGGTCGATACCGAGAAGTTTTCGACCAGCGAACCCGGCATTTTTGCCGTGGGTGACATCAACATCTACCCCGGCAAGAAGAAGCTGATTTTGAGCGGCTTTCACGAATGCGCACTGGCCGCCTATGGCGCCATGTCCATCATCACGCCAGAGAAAAAAGTCTTTTTGCAGTACACCACGACCAGCCCGAAGCTGCACAAGGTGCTGGGAGTAGAAACGCCAGAGTTCGACTGAGCGAAAACTGAAAATTTTGCCGCTATAATTCGCGGCTTGTTCCTCGATAGCTCAGTTGGTAGAGCGCCGGACTGTTAATCCGTAGGTCCCTGGTTCGAGCCCAGGTCGAGGAGCCAAAATTCCAGCTAAGTCATTGATTTAGCTATTGATTTGTCAGCGTCATTTCCAGACTTCGCTAGTCCGCCGGTTTTCCGGCATACAACGGAGAATGAACATGACTCTACAGACTGCAAGACGCGAACAAGCGACTCCCGGCGCAAGTTCGCAAAATATCGCACAGCGACTGCGCTCGCTGGCTGCGCGCCCTACTGCACTCACGGTGCATCAGGTCATCAACGATTACATGGACAAATACGCTGGCCGCGATACAACGCGCATTCAGCGTCTGTCCGCATGGGACGAGATGATCGGCGAATTCACACTGGAGAACGTCGATTCGGACTTGATCCATGCTGGCCGCGCCGAACTCGCCACCAAGC
>CAZZLB010000452.1:0-3021 GCA_964654655.1 uncultured Rhodoferax sp.
TCCTGCAGGGCACCGAAACCCTGCATGTGCGCATGGAGCGCCATTGCAGCAATGCGCTCAAGGTGGCCGAGTTCCTGAAGAACGATACACGCATCAGCTGGGTCAACTATCCTGGCTTGCCGGAGCATCCGCAGCATGCGCTTGTGAAGAAGCAGATGCGCCAGATGGATGGTGTGGCAGCTGCCTCGGGCCTGCTGGCTTTTGGTGTCAAGGGTGGCTTGGCTGCAGGCGTGCGCTTTATTGAATCGGCGCAGTTCCTGAGCCACCTGGCCAACATCGGTGACACCCGCACGCTCATCATCCATCCGGCATCGACCACGCACCGACAACTCGATGCAGGGCAGCAGCTTGCCGCTGGCGTGCTGCCCGATATGGTGCGCATGTCGGTTGGCATCGAGCACATCGACGACATATTGTGGGACATTGACCAGGCGCTTGGATAAGAGCGCCAGAACTCGATTACAGAGAGGGAATCAACCGTGTTACGCCAGAAAGCCTTTGTCCTATGTTTTGTCGCGGCGCTTGCCGCAACTGCCAGCGCTGCCGGCTACGACCAGCCGCCCAAAGCCATCCTGGACGTCATGCGTGCGCCCTCACCGCCAACGGCCCATGTGAGCCCGACGCAGGACACCCTTCTGCTGGTTTCGCAGCAGGACTATCCGCCCTTGTCCAAGGTGGCGACGCCATTTTTGCGGCTGGCCGGGGCACGCATCGAGCCGGGCAATCACAGCAAGCACGACACGCCGGGCGGTTACGGCATCCGGCCCTGCGTCCGCAGTTTTGAGCTGGTGCGCATCGCCGATGGCGTGCGTACGGCGGTCCAACTGCCTGCTGCGTCCTGCCCGGAGTCGCCGGTCTGGTCTGCTGACGGAGCACGATTCGCTTTTGCGAATGTGGCAGCAACGTCGGTCGAACTCTGGGTGGGCGACGCGCGGACTGGCAAAGTTCAGCAAGTACCGCGAGCCCGCCTGAACCCGATGTTCGGCAGCGAACTGCAATGGATGCCGGACCAGAAGACGCTGCTGGTCAAGCTGGTGCCGGACAAACTTGGTGAGCCACCGGCCAAGCCACTGGTACCAGCTGGCCCCAGCATTCAGGAGACCGGTGGCGCGCAGGGTCAAAGCAGCACGTACGAGAACCGGGACACGCTGGGCAGCGTTCATGACGAGGCGCTGTTCGACTATTACGCGGCATCGCAGCTGGCGCTGGTTGATGTCGCCAGTTCCACCATCACAGCGTTTGGAACTGTGGGCTTGTACGACTTGCTGGAGAGCGCACCCGATGGCCGGCACCTGCTGGTCAGCACGATTCACAAGCCCTACTCGTACGTCACGACGCACGACCGTTTTCCGCGCAAGGTGGAAGTTTGGGACATCGCCAATCGCGCCCGACCGGCGATGCAAACCCTTGCCAAACTGGCATTGGCCGATCGCGTCCCTATCCACGGCGTTCCTCCGGGACCGCGCGATTATTTCTGGCGCCCCACTGAGCCTGCGACCCTGCTGTGGGCTGAGGCGCTGGACGGCGGTGACTGGAACGTCAAGGTACCGGCACGTGACAAGCTCATGATGCAGAAAGCACCGTTCACCTCGGCGGCCGTGGAACTCACACGCACCGAACAGCGCTTCCAGGGAATTTCATGGAGCGAGCGCCCAGAGATGGCGCTGGTACACGAGTACGACCACAACCGGCACTGGCGGCGCGCTGCGCTGTTCAATGTGGACGATCCGCAGCAAAAGCCGCGCGTGCTCTGGGACCTGTCGTCTGAGGAAAAATACGCCAACCCGGGACGGCCCGTGCACCGCCAATTGGGCAATGGATTCTGGGTGGTGCGCGTCGATGCTGATTCGATCTATCTCGCGGGAAATGGCTCGTCGCCGGACGGAGATCGCCCGTTTCTGGATCGGCTGGATTTGAAGACACAACAGACGGAGCGCCTGTTTCGCAGCGACAGGGAAGCCTACGAGCGCTTTCTTTCCTTCGCAGGACCGGACCCGCGCAGTTTTCTGACCTGGCACCAGTCGGTGATGGATCCGCCGAACGCCTATCTGAGAACACTGGGTGCGGCGCTGCAGGCAACCGTCGGCGAGGCGGTCTTTGCATCAAACAGGGTGGCAGTGACCCGGATACCGGACCCGACACCAGCCGTGCGCGCGATCAAGAAGCGCCTGGTCAAGTACAAGCGTGCTGACGGACTGGATCTCTCGTTCACCCTCTACACGCCGCCTGCTTACCAGGAGGGCACGCGCGTGCCTACGATTCTGTATGCCTATCCGCTGGACTATGCCGATGCATCCAAGGCCGGACAGGTGACGGGCTCGCAGGCGACGTTCACGCGCCTGCGCAACTACCGGTTGCTGCTGCTGGCGGGTTACGCCATCATCGACAACGCGTCCTTCCCCATTGTTGGGGACCCCAAGAAAGCCTACGACACTTACCTGGAGCAACTCGTTGCAGATGCCAAGGCAGCGGTGGACGAGGCGGTACGCCTGGGTGTGGCCGATCCCAAACGCATCGGCGTGACCGGGCACAGCCATGGCGCGCTGATGACGGTCAATCTGCTGGCGCACTCCGACCTGTTCCGTGCCGGTGTGGCCACCAGCGGCTCCTACAACAAGACGCTCACGCCGTTCGGATTCCAGAACGAGCGCAGATCGGTCTGGGAAGCACCCGAGGTTTACCGCAAGACTTCGCCTTTCTTCTTTGCCGACAAGCTGAAAACACCACTGCTCATCATGCACGGTGCCGATGACGCGAACCCGGGAACCACACCGCTGCAGGCAAGCAAACTCTACGAAGCCCTGCGCGGTAACGGCGGCACCTCGCGCCTGGTGATGCTGCCACACGAGCCGCACTGGTACTCGGCCATGGAGTCCAATGAGCAGCTTCTTTACGAGCTGGTCAGCTGGTTTGACAAGTACGTCAAGAACACGCCTTGATGCAGGTCGGGGCTAGTCCAGACTGACCTGCTTGCGGTTGTCGCTGGAAACCCGGTCGATCAGCTTGTTGTAGGGATCGACG
>CAZZLB010000453.1:0-3014 GCA_964654655.1 uncultured Rhodoferax sp.
ATGTCAAACTTCTACTGCCACCCCGGCAAAGCCGGGGGATCTCCCATTGGATTAGTGTCCTTTTGAGAACCGGCTACGCCGCCAATGCAGCCTCAATGTCCTGCGCCAGGCTCGCCGGAGTATCGGTTGGCGCATAGCGTTTGAGTACGCTGCCGTCCTTGCCGACCAGAAACTTGGTGAAGTTCCACTTGATTGACTTGCTGCCCAGCACGCCCGGCGCCTCGGCGGCGAGCCACTGGTACAGCGGATGTGCCTTGGCACCGTTGACGTCGATCTTGGCCATCATGGGAAAGCTCACGCCATAGTTCAACTGGCAGAACTCGGCGATCTCGCCGTTGGAGCCGCTGTCCTGCGCTCCGAACTGGTTGCAGGGGAAGCCCAGCACCACCAGACCCTTCTTGCCATAAGCCTTGTGCAGTTCTTCCAGACCCGCGAACTGCGGCGTGAAGCCGCAGGCACTCGCTGTGTTGACGATCAACATCGCCTTGCCCTTGAACTGGCTCAGGGCGACGGTTTTGCCATTGATCTGCAGGGCTTCGAAATCGTAAACAGTGCTCATGGGTAGTGGCTCCTCAGCGTTTGCCGAACGATAGCACCGACAGCAATGACGCAAGAACAATAAGGACTCCGCCCAGCAAGGTGCGCAGTGACAGCTCAGCGCTGCCCAGCAGCACCGATGAAACGCTGGCAAACACTACTTCCGACAGCATGATGATGGAGGTGGTACTGGCGTTCAGATGCGCCGCACCGTACTGCAGCGCCAGGTTAGCCGCCAGCATGGCCAAGCCCGTCAACAGTGCCAGCATCGACCAACTCAACGCAGGGTTTGGCAGCGCGGTCACCACACCCCAACTCAGGCCCAGCAAGGCAGCGCCGGTGGCCATCAGGGTTCCGCCGGCAAACATGGCGAGCATGCGCCCATCAGCGGGCGTCTGGTTCAGCTTGCGCAGCAGGATGTTGGTCAGCGCAAAACACAGGCCTCCCGCCAATGCCAGCCAGTCGGCCAGACTTTGCGGCAGCGGCCAGGACGAGGCGGGCGTCTTCAGGATGATCATGACACCGGCGAGCGCCAGCGCCAGACGGAGAATCGAACCCCGACTGGGCTTTTCACCCAGCAAGGGCCAGGCCAGCAGGACCACCCAGGCCGGCATCAGATAGAACAGCAGGACCACGCGCACTACGTCGCCAATCGTTATGGCCCAGTTGAAGCAGACGTTGGTCAGACCGGACGCCAGCAGCAAAACCAGGAGTTGGGGATGGCTGACAAAGCCACGCCAGGCTTTTGGCCGCAACAGCAGCAAGCAGACGAGGGCCATACCCAGCGTCATGCTGGTCGCCCACAGCGGATGCAGGCCCTGGCTTTGCAGTTCGCGAAACGGCCACCAGGACAGCCCGAAGAAGAAGGCGTTCAGAACCAGCGCCGCCGCGGCCAGGACGCGACTTGACATCAGCCTTCTAGCTTGTCGTTGCGGGCAATGTCCAGCAGGTGCTCCACCTCGGCGCGATACAGGACGCAGTTGCGCCGATGCCAGCGCCGGATGAGCCACATGAAGCCGGCAATCACCAGACCAAAAGCGGTGATCGCGGCAAAGGTCGGCAGGCCCAGACCGGTTGACAGGCTGTAGGCCGCACCGAGCGCGAGAATGCAAGCCTGTTCGTTGAAGTTCTGCACCGCAATCGAACGCCCGGCTCCCATCAGGTTGTGACCCCGGTGCTGCAGCAAGGCGTTCATTGGTACCACCAGAAAACCGCCCAACGCGCCGAGCAGAATCAGGAAGGGCGCAGCAACCCAGACGTTGGTGATGAGAATCAGCATGATGATCAGCAGCCCCATGACGATGCCCAGCGTGATCACGCGCGGCCCGTCTTCGAGCCGCATGCGCAGCGAAGCCACAACGGCACCTGCCGCCATGCCAATCGCCACCACGCCCTGCAGGGCCGAGGCTTGTGTCACCGAATAACCAAGCGCAGCAGCGGCCCAGGCCAGAACAATGAAACGCAAATTGCCAGCCACACCCCAGATCAGTGTTGTGGCCGACAGTGAAATCTGACCCAGCTTGTCGCTCCACAGGCGCACGTTGCAGGTCCAGAAATCGGGCAAAAGGGACGTGATGTGCCGCGGCATCGGACGCATCTCGACACCGGTCAGCGGGATATGGGTATTGAACCAGGCGGCCAGCAGGTAAACAAAAATCAGGACACTGATGGCGGCTTCGGGCGCTGTATCAATGCTGGTGTCAACCAAGGGAAAGTCAAATGACAGGAGCCAGGGTGAAAGCACCGGGCCGACGAGTTGCCCGCCAAGCAGCACACCCAGAATGATGGAAGCAATGGTCAGCCCTTCGATCCAGCCATTGGCTTTGACCAGTTGGGATGCCGGCAATAACTCGGTCAGAATGCCGTACTTGGCTGGCGAATACGCGGCAGCACCCAAACCCACAATCGCGTATGCCATGAGGGGATGTGTGCCAAACAGCATCATCAGGCAGCCGCCCACTTTGATGAAGTTGCTGATCAGCATCACGCGACCTTTGGGCATGGAGTCGGCAAAGGCTCCGACAAAAGGTGCAAGGATCACGTAGAACAGCGCGAACATGGGCACCAGGGCGGCTTGCTGCCACTCGTGTGCGTCGCTGGTCCGGAGCAACTGAACCGCCGCAACAAACAAGGCGTTGTCTGCCAGCGAGCTGAAGAACTGCGCCGACATGATGATGAAGAAGCCGCGTTTCATTGTCTGCACAGGCGTGGCAGCGTGGCTGACACGATGGAGGGATTATTTGATTCTTGATAGGTCTTGCAACGATGCCGGGTTATAGCACGTCTGCAGGTGTCAAAATCGATACCACCGTCCCTTGAGTTCCATTGCACCATGCCGCGCCCGATACTTGCCACCATTCATACCGCCGCCCTGCGTCACAATCTGGTGCGCTGTCGCGCCCAGGCGCCGGACGCCAGGGTCTGGGCCGTCGTCAAAGCCAATGCTTACGGGCACGGCATAGAACGCGCCTTTGAGG
>CAZZLB010000454.1:0-3011 GCA_964654655.1 uncultured Rhodoferax sp.
CAATGTTGAGCGATTCGTGGTCCGGTGTGAATTTGATCGTCATGAGATTCTCCATTTGAAAAAAAATTTGCGGGACAGACCGAAGTTACACGAAGTGAACAAGCTCTGTCCTCAACTGATAAGAGGTGGTTCAGCCACGGAAGTAACGGGTCGGCACAAAGGGCATGGCCACCACTTCCATGGGCACCGGTTTGCCGCGCACGATCGCGTTGATGCGGCTGCCCACGGTGGCCAAGGCCGGCGGCACGTAACCCATGGCGATCGGCTTGTCGATGGTTGGGCCAAGCAGTCCGCTGGTTACTTCGCCAATGCGCTGTCCAGACAGATCCTGCAACTCCGTGTGGTCACGAACCGGAATGCGCTCCAGTGCCAGCAAGCCGACGCGCTTGCGCTGTACCCCTGTTGCACCTGCGGCGAGTTGCGCCAGTATTTTTTCTGCTCCGGGGAAACCACCAGCCCGTGCGCCATCCGCGCGGCGTACCTTTTGCATGGCCCAATTCAGACCGGCTTCGACTGGCGTTGTGCTGCTGTCAATGTCGTTGCCATAGAGCGGCAAACCTGCTTCCAGCCGCAGCGAGTTGCGCGCGCCCAGGCCAATGGGTTTGACCTCGGGTTGTGCCAGCAACGCTTTGGCCAGCGCCTGGGCGTCTGACTCATGCACCGAGATTTCAAAACCATCTTCGCCGGTGTAGCCGCTGCGCGTCAGAAAGACATCAATGCCTTGTGTGCCGGTTTGTACGGTGAAATGGCCGCCGGTCATGAAGACCAGCTTTTCCGCACCCGGCGCCAGACGCGACAAGGTGTTAACGGCTTGCGGACCCTGCAGCGCGAGCAGCGCGCGCTCCGGCATCGGAATGACCTCGCAGCGCGCGCCTATCCGGGCCTGGATGTGGGCAATGTCACCGACCTTGCAGGCGCCGTTCACGATCACAAACACATCTGCTTCGCGCTTGAAGAACATCAGGTCGTCAATGATGCCGCCCTGATCATTGAGCAGCAGGCCGTAGCGTTGCTTGCCCACGGGCAAATCAATCACGTCCACCGGCAGCAGGCTCTCGAAGCCAGCTGCGGCGTCGGCGCCGACCAGACGCAACTGACCCATGTGCGAAACGTCGAACAGGCCAGCCGCATTGCGCGTGTGGTGGTGCTCGGCCATCAAGCCAGCCGGATACTGCACCGGCATGGAGTAGCCGGCAAAAGGCACCATGCGGGCACCGAGCGAGACATGCAATTCGTTCAGCGGTGTTTTCAGAAGGGGTTCAGGCGAAATTGTCATCAGCGGACTCCAATACAGGCAAGGGGTTCATCCAGTTCCATAACCGAAGTCATGGGCTACCCCCCGCTGTCCGCTTTACCTGAGAGATTCGCCTGACGATGCAGGTTTGCTCCTTCGGTGGGCAGCATTGGATGCTGCCTCTCTCCAGTGGGAAAACGCTTTTTGCAAAACGTGTGTCAGTCCTTTTGCCTGAGCGTTCACAGTCCGCTCTTGCGGTCTCCTGCGCCTTCGGCGGCACTTGCTGGCAAGTGCTCTCTCCTGACGTCCTGGATTCTAACCGCAGCTTCGGTCAGGTCAGTCAATTGAACAGGCGCTTGACGCTGGATCCCACCTGATCGAGCATGCCGCTACCTGATTTCAGCAAGCGGTCAAAGACGGCTGCGGGGCCAAGTTTTGCCGTCAATGCGCCCGTGATTTCCTGACCCAGTTCGCCGGGCGTGACGCCGCCTTTGGCTCGACCGATGTCCTTGAGTGTGAGGTTGGGCAAGGGTATGGCCACGGTCTTGCCATTCATGAACGCGGCGCTCGCTTCGGCCTGCGCGTTCTGTATGGTGAGCAGATCGATGATCAGTTTCTTTCCGTGCTCTTTGTCGCTTGCGCTTTTCTTTGAACCAGATGCGCTTGCGATGTGCTTGCTGATCGCTTCCAGATTGGTCTGGCTCGTGCCTTTCTCATAGATCACGTCTGGCGCAAGGATGGCGATTCGGCGAATGTGGACCACGTCCTGGGCGAGGCTGGTGGGCTCAATTTCCACTTCGAGTCGGGCAACCTTGAATGCGTGCGGGGTACTGAAGCCAACCGGATTGCCAATAGACAGGTCGGTGATCAATCCCTTGCCGGTGCTCGCCGAAATTTTCACCGCGCCGACGGTGACCTTCGCCTGTGTCATTTCGCTGCCATAGCGCTCGATGGCATGCTTCACCATACCGTCCACATTGCCAGTTAGCCAGTACAGTGCGGCGGCGACCAGCACAGCCAGCAGGAACACGCCGATGGCAAGCCTTCTGATCATCAAGCAGCCGGCGTGTGTCGGAACTTACTTGGCATAAACCAGATCGCGCAGTGTCAGCGAGATGGCCGGCACATAGGTGATGACCATCAGGCACGCAAGCACTACCAGTACAAAGGGCAGCAGTTCCTTGACGATACGGTCCAGTGACACGCGCGCCACGGTGCAGGCCGCAAACAGGTTCACGCCAAAGGGTGGTGTGATCATGCCAAGTGCCAGATTGACGACCATGATCAGCCCAAAGTGCACTGGATCAATGCCGAAGCGCTGCGCCACCGGGGCCAGAATCGGAGCCAGCACAATGATGGACGCGCTGGTTTCGATGAACATGCCAATCACGAACAAGGCGGCATTCACGCCCAGCAAAAAGTTGGCCGGCGTCTTGAGCACATCCTGCAGCCACAAGCCAATAGCGTCCGGCACGCCGGCGCGCGTGATCAGAAAGGCAAACAGGCCCGCATTGGCAATGATGAACATGATGACGGCACTGGACACCACCGACTTGCGCAGGATGACGTACAAATCCTTGAGGGCGATTTCGCGGTAGATCCCCATGCCGACGACCAAGGCGTAAAACACGGCCACCGCCGATGCTTCGGTGGGCGTAAAGATCCCGCCGTAGATACCACCCAGAATGATGACCGGCATGAACAGGGCCCAGCCTGCCTGCAGCGTGGCTTTGCCAAAGTTGAGGCGACCGTCTCCGTCGTTTTTGCCCCAGCCCCT
>CAZZLB010000455.1:0-3006 GCA_964654655.1 uncultured Rhodoferax sp.
GCCAAAGGCGCAGACGGCAAGCAGTTGCTGGACGCTGCCAAGGCGCTGCTGAATCAGTACGACAAGTAAGGCGTCGAACCGCGCTGGCGCTAGATGCGCTGCACAGCGTCTATGCCCAGCACGCAGCAGTCCTGCGCCGCATGACCAGCGGCGATCAGTTGGTCCATGCGCTCGGCAATACCGGGCAAGGCGGCAAGTGGTCGCTCGCCCGCGGTTTCCAGCATCAAGCGCACGTCCTTGCGCGCCATCGCCAGCTCGAAGGTCGGTACAAAATTGCCTTTGGCCATGTTGACGCCACGAACGTTGACGCTGGTATTGAGATCGATCAGACGGAACAGCTTGATGGCTTCCTCGGGCGGGACCTGACTGGCCTGCGCCATGGTCAGCACGTCCGCCAGCACAGCAGCCACGCCAATGATCATGGCGTTGCCAAACAGTTTGTTGACGGCGGCCAGGTCAGTGCGCTCACCCAGATACTCCAGTCGGCTTGTCATTTTGGCGAGTTCTGCCTTGACGCGCTCATAAATTGCCCTGGGTCCGGCCACCATCATCGAGCCCTGCGCATTGAGCGCCGCCGCCGGCCCCATGAAAACCGGGCAATGCAGGTACTGCACGCCCTGCGCCGCGAGCCGCTGTGCGCGCGCGGCGGTCAAAACCGGCAGCGTCGTCGTGTGATCGATGATGACGGCCTGCGCCGACAAAGCGCTGCTGGCAGCTGCCAGAACCTCGTCAACCACCGCGTCGTCCTTCAGGATCAGGTGAATGCGCGAGGCGTCACGAACCGCATCAGCCGGGCTGGCTGCGGCCTGCACGCCGAAGGGTTCTAACGCAGCCACTTTGGCAGCGGAGCGGTTCCAGGCGGTGACGGTATCACCACGTTGTGCAGCCGCCTGGGCAAAGGCAGCGCCAAGAAGGCCGGTGCCGAGAAAAGCAATGTTTGACATGAATAATTTCCTTCGTGGCCCTTGGTCGGACGGATAACAGCCAATCATCTTCCACAATCGGCATCGGAGCATTTATTGTAGGAGTCGCCATGACACACCCTTTTCGAATCGCCCTGCTCGGCCTGACGCTGGCCCTGCCCTTGTTCGCCTCCGGAGCGGGGTCGGAGACCGACCGCTGGAACCTGAAGGACTTGTACCCAAGTCAGACGGCCTGGGATCAGGACGCTATCAAACAGGAGCAGCAACTCAAGGACCTGTCCGCATGCGCCGGCCATCTGGCGCAGTCACCGGAGCGCTTCAAACGCTGTCTGGACCTGAATGCCGAAGTGCTCAAGCGCTTCTACCGCCTGTATGGCTACGCCTCACAGTTCCGCGATGAAGACACCAGTCTGCCTGGCGGACAGGACTTGAAGCAACGTGCCGATGTCCTTGGGACACGCCTGGAAGAAGCATCTTCATTTCTGAGGCCCGAGATCCTGCGCATTGGCCGCAGCAAGATCAGCACCCTGATCAGGAAAAGCAAAGGTTCAGCGATCTACACGCACTGGCTCGACGATATCCTGCGCAGCGCGCACCACACACGCAAGCAGGCGGAGGAGGAACTGATTGCCAATTTCAGCGCAGCCACGGGCGCCGCCAGTGCTGTGTATTCAACCTTGGCAGACGCCGACATGCCCTGGCCCAAAGTCCGCCTGTCGGATGGCACGGAGGTCGTTGTGGATCAGACAGCCTACGAAAAGTACCGCGCACTTGGCAACCGGGACGACCGCAAAATCGTATTCAACGCTTTCTGGAGCAAGTGGCGGGAATTTGAGCGCACCTTTGGTGTGACACTCTACGAACAGTTGAAGAGGGACGCGGCCCTGGCCAAAATCCGGCGTTACCCGGACTCCCTGGCCCAGGCGCTGGATGCCAACCAATTGCCCCGTGCCGTTTACGACACGCTGGTGACGCAGGCAGAACTGCACTTGCCTACCCTGCACCGCTACTTCAGGCTGCGCGCCAGGATGCTGGGCGTGAGCGAGATGCACTATTACGACATCTACCCGCCGATGGTGGCCAGCACATTGAAGTATCCGATAGGCCTGAGTACCGAGCTGATGCTGGCCTCCGTCAAGCCGCTCGGCGAAGACTACGTGCGCGCCATGGCGCAGGGTACCCGAAGCGGCTGGATGGACGTCTACCCGCGCCCACGCAAGCGCTCTGGCGCCTACATGAACGGTTCTGCCTATGACGTGCATCCCTACCTGCTGCTCAACCACAACGACGACTACGAATCGCTGACGACGCTGGCACACGAGTGGGGCCATGCCATGCATTCCCATCTGTCAACCAGGAGCCAGCCCTTCATCAATGCAGAGTACCCCACCTTCACGGCGGAAATTGCATCCACCACCAACGAGTTGCTCTTGCTCGACCACATGTTGAAGATTGCAAAAGACGACAGCGAGAGAATGATCTACCTGGACTCGGCGCTGGAAAATCTGCGCGGCACTTTCTTCAGGCAAGCCATGTTTGCAGCCTTCGAGCGAGACATTCACGCCCGGGTAGACAAGGGTGAATCGCTGACCGGAGAGGCACTGACGAAAATCTACGGCGACATCCTCAAGCGCTATCACGGAGACGCGCAAGGCGTCGTCAAAATCGACGATCTCTACGCCATAGAGTGGGCGTTCATCCCGCACTTTTACAACGGCTTTTACGTCTTTCAGTACGCCACATCGATCACTGCAGGCGCCATGTTTGCCAGTGAAATCCTGAACGGAACAACCGGTGCCCGGGAACGCTATCTGGACATACTGCGTGCCGGTGGTTCGCGCTATCCCTATGAGCTGGTCAAAGCTGCCGGTGTGGATCTGGCCACTGCCGCGCCCTATCAGGCGATCGTGGCTCGCATGAACAGCATCATGGACCAGATTGAGGCCATACAGGCCAGGCGCAAGTAGCCGAATTCCCCAATGAAAAAGGCCGCCAAGTGTATGTTCTTAGCGGCCTTTGTTTGATCTACTGGTCGGTGTGAAAGGATTCGAACCTTCGACCCCTTGCACCCCATGCAAGTGCG
>CAZZLB010000456.1:0-3005 GCA_964654655.1 uncultured Rhodoferax sp.
TCCCAGCGTTTCATTTCCACCAGGAAGTACTTGGACAGGGCGGCTGCGAGCATGGTGATGCCGAGCACGCAACCAATAAAGGTCACGACAAAGTCGTACCAGGTGAATCCCTTGGCCACCAGAAGCAACGATGGCGAAAAGACAAAGACAAAGGGCACCAGTGCCTTGGCCATGCCAAGGCGGAATGCGGTGTTGCCGGTCTTGAACGGGTCACTGCCAGCCATGCCGGCCGCTGCATAGGCCGCCAGGGCCACTGGCGGAGTGATATCGGCCAGCACGCCGTAGTAGAAGACAAAAAAGTGCGCCACCAGCGGTTCCACACCCAATTGCACCAGCGTGGGGGCCGCGACCGAAACCATGATGATGTAGGTGGCCGTGGTCGGGATGCCGCAACCCATCAGAACACAGACCACAGCGGTCATGAACAAGGCGCACAGCAGGGTCATCGACTGCACGCTCGCCATGGCGGTGGGGACGAATGAGGCCAGGCCGCCGGCCATGCTTTGCGCGGCGCTGGTGATGATGAAGCTGATCTTGAAGCCGACACCGGTTAGAGTCACCACGCCGATCACGATGCCCACCGTGGCTGCAGCGGCTCCCACTGCCAGCGCATACTTGGCGCCCGTCTCAAGCGCTTCCACCAGGTCGGCATGCTTGATGCGCCCCCTGATGTCGGCGAATCTTGCAAACAGCATTTCAGCCAGAATGCCTGCAGCAAATAGCGTGAGCTTGGTCTGTGTGTTGTATTCGCCGTAGTCGCCAAAGGCAATCGCCAAGAGCAAACCATGCAAACCGAGCATCATTGCCCAGTTCTTTGCCGTATTGCCCTGGGTGGCTGTGGACAGGCCTACGATGGCGCAGGAAGTGATGCCGACAAAAGCGGCCAGATAAGGCGTGCGTCCGGAGGTCAGGATGCTGATCAGCAGCAGCAAGGGAATCAGCGTCGGCCAACGCATCTTGAGCGAAGCCTGGAGCTTGGGCATTTCGTCTTCAGTCAGGCCTCGCAAACCATAGCGCTTGGCCTCAAAGTGAACCTGCATGAAGACACCAAAAAAGTGCATGAAGGCGGGCACCACGGATGCGGCAATGATGGTCTGGTAGGGCAGGTTAAGGAATTCGATCATCAGGAACGCCGCTGCGCCCAGCACTGGCGGTGTGATCTGACCACCGGTGGACGAGGCGGCTTCCACGGCGGCAGCGAAGTGACGCTGGTAACCGACCCGGATCATGGCCGGAATCGTCAATGAACCCACTGTCACCGCGTTGGCGACCGAGGAACCGCTGAGCATGCCAAACATCGCCGAGCCAAAGACGCTGACCTTGGCCGGACCGCCAGCGTAACGTCCGGCAATGCTGGCGGCAAGGTCCAGAAACAGTTGCCCCAGGCCGACACGGGTCGCCAGCACCCCAAACAGCACGAAGTGAAAGACGTAGGTCGCCACCACGCCTACGGCAATGCCGTAAATACCCTGGCTGGTCATGTACTGATGATTGATCATCTGGCTCCAACTCGCGCCAGCGTGTTTGAGCAAGCCCGGAAACATGGGGCCCAACATGGCATAGGCAGTGAAGCTGATGGCAATCAGGGGCAGCGGCCAACCCATGCAGCGCCGCGTTGCTTCCAGCAGGGTGCAAAACAGAATCGTGCCGAACAGCACGTCCCAGGTGCTCGGGTTGCCGATACGAAAAGCCAGATCATCAAACACATAGGGGATGTAGAGCACACTCAGGGCACAGCACAGTCCGAGCAGCCAATCGGTAATCGGAACGCCCCCAGGGGTCAACCAGGAATTGCGCGGTGCCTTGGCGGCCGTCTTCTTGCTTCCGGCAAAGACCAGGAAGATCATGCTCAGCACAAAAGCCATGTGCACGCTGCGGTGCGTGATCTCCTGCAGCAAGCCGAAGCCCGCCGTGTAGTAATGAAAACACGATAACGCAATCAGCATCCATTTGACAAGGATGGTGGCTGGCGGCACGGTGGGCCGAAAGCGCATCTCCGGGTCGAATTTTTCTTCCAGTTCCTGGAGCTTCTTCTCGTCGGGCAGGCTGATGGCAGGAGTGTTCATGGTGTTCTCGAAACGGCTTCAGAAACGACAACGGGCGGAAGGTCCGCCCGTTGTCTGTCGAGTCATGGGGCTCAAGTTTATTTCAAAACGCCGGCTTCACGATAGAATTTTTCGGCTCCAGCGTGGAACGGAATGCCGACACCCTGTACCGCATTTTGCAGCGTGATGTACTTGCCTTTGGCGTGGCCTGCAGCCAGAGACTTTTGTGCCGCGTCGCTGTACAGGGCTTTGGTGATCTGGTAAACCGTTTCAGTGTCAGCCTTGTCGCTGGTCACCCATTGCGCGCCAACCGCCAGCGTCTTGACGGCCGGAACACCTTTGTAAGTGTCGGCTGGAATATTGTCCACGGCAAAGAAGCCGCTGGACTTGCGCAAGCCATCGGCCTGAGGACCGTCGATCGGCACCAGTTCGATACCGCCACCGCTGGAAGCCAGTTCGGCAATGGCGCCGGCTGGTGCGCCCCCTGTGAAGAAGAATGCGTCAAGCGCGCCGTCTTTCATCTTGTCGCCAGCCTGATTGGGTTTGATGTATTCGGGTTTGATGTCAGACTCTTTCACGCCGTAGGCAAGCAGCACCAGGCGCGCATTGATCAGCGTGCCCGAGCCCGGCTCGTCCAGGGCAACGCGCTTGCCCTTGAGGTCGGCAACTGTCTTGATGTTGGAACCCTTCTTGACCACAATGTGCAGGCTCTCGGGGTACAGGTTGGCGATCATGCGCAGACCCGCCACGCTGGGTTTGCCTTCATAAATGCCCGTGCCTTTTTGCGCCCAGGTGGCGACGTCTGACTGGCTGAAGCCTGACTCCATGGAGCCGCCCGCGATGCCGTTGACATTGGCCAGCGAGCCGTTGGAAGCCTGTGCTGTGGCGATGATCTTGCCGGGTACCGACACGGCATTGGCAATCATGCCGCCGATCGGGTAGTAGGTGCCTGCCGTGCCG
>CAZZLB010000457.1:0-3000 GCA_964654655.1 uncultured Rhodoferax sp.
AACACCTTTTGCATCAGCAAAATGGCCTCCTTCACCGCCCAGGCGCTCGGATAGGGGCCGAAGTAATGGTGCTTCTTCTCCACCGCACCCCGGTAATAGGCGACGCGGGCAAACTTCGAGCTCGCATTGGCGCTTGCGGCAACCCCGGTAATCTTCAGATAGGGGTAACTCTTGTCATCCCGAAACAGAATGTTGTACTTCGGGTTGAGCGTCTTGATCAGGTTGTTTTCCAGCAGCAGAGCCTCGGCTTCAGAGCGCACTACCGTGGTTTCCAGGCGGGCAATCTTGCTCACCATGTGGCCTATGCGCGTGCCACCGTGGTTCTTCTGGAAATAGCTGGCCACCCGCTTCTTCAGGTTGATCGCCTTGCCGACGTAGAGCACGCCACCGTCGCTGTCGAAGTAACGATACACGCCGGGCAGCGGCGGCAAGCCCGCCACATCGCTCAGCAACTGGGCGTTGTGCGCTGGCGCGGAATCAGGCAATTCAGACATAGGTCCGTATTGTGGACAATCTCTGGCGTGAAAACAGGAAAGCTCTGGGACATCTTTTGCCGCGTCATCGACAACTACGGTGACGTTGGCGTTTGCTGGCGCCTCGCAGCGGACCTTGCCGCGCGCGGCGAGCAGGTACGCCTGTGGCTGGACGACGCCAGCGCGCTGGTCTGGATGGCGCCGAGCGGTACTTCGGGAGTTACCGTGATGCCATGGACGGACTCTCTGCAACCCGGCAAGCTGCCAATGGGCGATGTACTGATAGAAGCCTTCGGCTGCGAAGTCGATGCGGGATTTCTTGCCGCCTTCGCGCAAAAGGCGGCGCATGCCGGTCGTCCGGGCGTCTGGCTCAACCTCGAATACCTGAGCGCCGAGCCCTATGTCGAGCGTTGCCATGGTCTGCCCTCACCCGTTCTGAACGGCCCTGCCAAGGGCTTGCCCAAGCACTTCTTCTACCCTGGCTTCACGCCAGCTACTGGCGGTCTGCTGCGCGAACCCGGTCTGGCTGCAAGAAAGGCCGCCTTCGACCGTGACGCCTGGCTGCGCCGCCAAGCCATCCGTTTTCAGGGCGAGCGCCTGATCTCGCTGTTTTGCTATGAGCCGGCTGCCTTGCAAAACCTTTTGGAGCAACTGGCGGCCGCCGAGCAAGCAACGCAGCTCCTTGTCACTTCAGGGCGCGCCGCAGCTGCCGTCCAGAATAGCATCGCCCGCATGAACAGCACGCACGCCGGCTGGAATGCGCAGCAGCGGCTGACCTTCAGCTACCTGCCAGCGCTGAGCCAGCTCGACTATGACTGCCTGCTCTGGTCTTGTGACCTGAACTTTGTACGCGGCGAAGACTCGCTGGTGCGCGCCCTCTGGGCCGGTAGACCTTTTGTCTGGCAGATTTACCCGCAGTCAGACAACGCACACCAGGCCAAGCTGCAGGCCTTTCTCGAGCAGTTGCAGGCACCGCCCTCGCTGCGGGCTTTTCACCAGGTCTGGAATGGCCTGAGCCCGGCCGCCCTGAGCGCGCTGGAGCTGACAGAATGGCAGGAATGCGTGACCAGCGCCAAAGCGCGGCAACTGCAAGACGATGATCTTGTGACAAAGATCATCCGATTCGCTCGGGAAAACCGTTAAAATTCAACGCTTTGCAATATTGACCGGAATCGGTTCCGGCCATGCACCCCCGCCGCGACAAGTGCGGCCAACCTTCACACCACCACTATGAAAACCGCTCAAGAAATTCGCGCCGGCAACGTCATCATGCACGGCAAAGACCCCATGGTCGTCCTGAAGACCGAATACAGCCGCGGCGGCCGCAACTCCGCCACCGTGCGCATGAAGCTCAAGAGCCTGATCGCCAACTTCGGCACCGAAGTCGTGTTCAAAGCCGACGACAAAATCGACCAGGTCGTTCTCGACAAGAAGGACTGCACCTACTCCTACTTTGCCGACCCGATGTACGTCTGCATGGACGCCGAGTACAACCAGTACGAAGTCGAAGCCGAAAACATGGGCGACTCCCTGAACTACCTGGAAGACGGCATGAGCGTTGAAGTCGTGTTCTACGACGGCAAGGCAATTTCAGTAGAACTGCCCACCAGCGTGGTACGCGAGATCACCTGGACCGAACCCGCCGTCAAGGGAGACACCTCCGGCAAGGTCCTCAAGCCGGCGAAGATTGCCACCGGCTTTGAAGTCGGTGTGCCGATTTTTGTGGCGCAGGGCGACAAGGTCGAAATCGACACCCGCACCGGCGAATACAGAAAACGCGTCTGATCGCCGCTCAGGCCTTGGTCTTCTTGCCTAAGCGCGATTCGGTCCCCTTGACCAGCCGGCCGATGTTCTCGGCATGGCGATAGATCAGCAGCAGGGACATGATGGACACCGACAGCAGCACACCCTTGTTCAGGTACCAGACCGAGCCATCGCCAAAAACATAATAGACCGGCGCCAGCACGGCGCAGGTCAGTGCCGCTAGTGACGAATAGCGGAAGAAGTAGGCCATCAGCAACCAGCTCACGCCACTGGCCAGGCCAAGCACCCAGCTAATGCCCAGGAGCACACCGAAGGCCGTGGCCACGCCCTTGCCTCCGGCAAATTTGAAAAACACCGGGTACAGATGGCCAATGAAAGCCGCCAGCCCGACCAGCGCCATCGTGCCCTCCTCCAGGCCATAGGGCTTGCCGTACCAGCGCACCAGCATCACCGGCAGCCAGCCCTTGGCGGCGTCGAGCAGCAGCGTGACCACCGCCGCGCCCTTGTTACCGGAGCGCAGCACATTGGTGGCGCCCGGGTTCTTGCTGCCAAAGGTGCGCGGGTCGTTCAGGCCCATCACGCGGCTGACGATCACGGCAAACGAAAGCGAGCCAATCAGATAAGCCAGCACGGTCGCCAGCCAGGGAAACAGTGGTTGCATAGCGTTCAAGATAATCTCCTGCAGCACGGCGCAGACGCGGCCATGATGCTGCTATTTTGCCAGCCTGCGCCGGTGCCTCGGTCAGCGCTCAATCGGCCAGCG
>CAZZLB010000458.1:0-2994 GCA_964654655.1 uncultured Rhodoferax sp.
TCGGCGAGCAGGGCCGGCACGCGCTCGCGCAGCACCGACCAGACGATGGCTACTGCTTTCCCGGTCGCACCCTCGATGGGCAGGAAGGCCAGAATTTCGCCCTGGCTGAACCACTGGAACGCGGTCTGTCCGTGCGGCTTTTCGCATTGCAGGCGCGTTGCAATCGCGGTTTGCGGATAGGGCGTCACGTCGAAGTCGATGCCGAACTCGGCGCGCGTGCTGCTGGATCGGCCTTCGCAGATAACGGTCAGTGTCGCATCGGGTGCTGTGGTGAGCACTTCGATGAGCGGCTGAAAACGCAGCGCTTCGGCCAGACCGGATTCAAGCGCAGGTACATCGACAATCCAGGTCAGGCCCGGCACCCTGAGCTCGGCAGCCGAGAAGCTGACTGCGCCGCCGGCGTCGCCCCTGACCTGCATGGACAGCACTTCAGTGGCGTGTTGCGTGTCGGGCCAGCAGCGCAGCGACTCCAGCAGGGCGCGCGATTTGGCATTCAAGGCGTAAGCCCGCACGTCGCCATTCAAGCCTGCATCGCCCTCGGGCAGTTTCCGGGCTTGCTCCACCAGGCCGACACGCAGGCGTTCGCGTGCCAGCAACAGGGCCAGCGTGCGTCCCACAATGCCGCCGCCGCGGATGCAAATATCAAAGGCTTGACTCATGAGGAGGATTGTAGAAGGCGGGCAGACTCCATTCGGATGCCCGGGCTTTGCTGTCCTGACCTTCGCCGGTAATTCACTGAATAGAGCCCAAGAAGAGCATCTGATCGCGCCATTCATTTGCGCTGATGACGTTATGGTACGGGTATCGGCTCGTGCAATTGAAAAGTAGCTGGAGGTGTTGAAATGAAGCGTCTCAACAAGCCCGTAAGCCATGCCACCGCGGTTTTCTCTGCCGGGGACTTTGCAGGCGAGGTGTCACCATGACTCTCCTGACGCCGTCACAACAGCAAATCCCCCTCGCTCTGCCTGTGGACCCCAAGCTGCAGGAAGAGCTGATGCTGAAAAAGGCCAGGGAGTTGTACCTGCGCTCACGGCTATTGAATATTCGCTACCCGAGCTTCAATCAATTGATGGAAGACCCCATCGCCGGGAGGTGCATGCGCATGAGCGCCACGCACCTGTTGCGGCTTTAGCCAATCACTGGATTCGAACTTCACGAGCTGATGCCCACGGCAGCAGCGATCTGCTGATTAGTACAATCGCAGCCAACACGACGCCCACGTTGGGTTCACTGGTGCTGCCGGGTATTGATTTCTAAGGATATTTTTCATGAGTTTGAAGTGTGGCATCGTGGGCTTGCCCAACGTCGGTAAATCGACCCTGTTCAATGCCCTGACCAAGGCTGGCATCCCGGCCGAGAATTATCCCTTCCGCACGATCGAGCCCAACGTCGGGATTGTTGAAGTGCCCGACCCCCGGCTTGATGCGCTCGCTGCCATCGTTCACCCGCAAAAAATCCAGCGTGCGATTGTGGAGTTTGTCGATATTGCCGGCTTGGTGGCAGGTGCCAGCACAGGCGAGGGCCTGGGCAACAAATTTCTTGCGCATATTCGCGAGACCGACGCCACCATCAATGTGGTGCGCTGTTTTGAAGACGCAAACGTGGTTCATGTGGCGGGCAAGGTCGATCCGGTTTCCGACATCGAGGTGATCCAGACCGAGCTCTGTCTGGCCGATCTGTCAGCCGTCGAGAAGGCATTGCACCGCGTGACGAAAACGGCGCGCTCCGGCGACAAGGAGTCGATCAAGCTGGTGGCACTGCTGGAGAAATGCCAGGCCGCGCTGAACGAAGCACGGCCGGTACGAACACTGGACTTCAGCAAGGAAGAGCTGCCACTGCTCAAGCAGTTCTTCTTGATCACCGCCAAGCCGGCCATGTTTGTTGCCAATGTGGCAGAAGATGGCTTTGAGAACAATCCCTTCCTGGATCGGCTGCGTGACTATGCCGCAGCACAGAATGCGCCCGTCGTGGCGATTTGCGCCAAGATGGAGGCAGAGATGGCCGACATGGAGGAAGAGGACAAGAAGATGTTCCTGACTGAGATCGGTCAGAGCGAGCCAGGATTGAACCGCCTGATCGTGGCGGCCTACAAACTGCTGGGCTTGCAGACCTATTTCACGGCTGGCGTGAAGGAAGTTCGCGCCTGGACCATTCACGTGGGTGACACCGGTCCGCAAGCGGCAGGAGTGATTCATACCGATTTCGAGAAGGGTTACATCCGGGCCCAGACCTTTGCCTACGAAGACTTCATTGCCTTCAAGGGCGAGCAGGGCGCCAAGGATGCCGGCAAGATGCGCAGCGAAGGCAAGGAATACATCGTCAAGGATGGCGATGTAATGAACTTTCTCTTCAGCCCGTAAAAATCCCTACCAGCGCCGCCGTCATGATGACGTAGCGCGCAAATTTCCCGATCGCCATATAGACCAGGCAGGGCCAGAACGGCAGCTTGAGCCAGCCTGCCACTGCGCACAGCGGGTCACCGACGACAGGCAGCCAGGACAGCAGGCAGGCTTTGGGACCGATGCGCTCCAGCCAGTCCAGCGCCCTGAGGTGGTGTCTGGAATGCTGAAAGTGGTCCACCACCTGATGCGAGGCCAGCCCCATGGCCCAGGTCAGCGCGCCACCCAGCGTATTCCCGGCTGTGGCCACCAGAATCGCCGGCCAGAACAGTTGCGGGTTGAGGGTGACCAGGCCAAAGACGGCAGGCTCCGAGCCCAGCGGCAGCAGCGTGGCTGAAACGAAAGAAACCACAAAGACGGTGCTCAGCCCGTATTGAGGCAGTGCAAGCAGTACCAGCAGTTGTTCGAGCCAGGCTTCCATCGGTGCGCCAGTATAGGTTTCGTTTCAATTGCTGAAATTTTGGGCAGCTAGAATCAGATGCGCTCATGAACATCGGTCCTTTTTTGCTGGCCAATCCATTGTTTGTTGCTCCCATGGCGGGGGTGACGGACCGGCCGTTCCGACAGCTTTGCCGGCGTCTTGGCGCGGGCCACG
>CAZZLB010000459.1:0-2989 GCA_964654655.1 uncultured Rhodoferax sp.
GCATCTGTGTGCGTGCGAGACTACTTTTGGACACAATCACCCGGTGGAGCAGGGGGCCTGGTGATCCTCAAACCCGTCCTATCCTGCGCACTCGCCCTGATCCTGGCCCTCTCGGCCTGGATGACGCAGGACCGCGCCCCGACCTCGTTGACGCTGCTGGCCCTCGCCGCCGCCGCTGGCGTGGGCTGGCTATACTGGACGGCTACGCTTGTGGCGTACGAGATTGGCACGTACCGCCGGGATGCCGCCGACACCGCCCAGAAGCTGGCCAACGCGCAGGCCACCACGCCGCGCAACCGGGCGCTGGAAATCATCCATCGCATGGACGCTGAGCAGCTGCGGTTCTATGATCGCCACCCGGAAATCCAGATCATCCATGACGTACGCCAGCCCCCGCTGGTGCCGATGTCGTACATCCGGCTCGGTGGCCGCGAATACCTGCGCGCCGACGTCGACGGCATCCTGCGCCGCTGCGACCCGCCGTATCTGGCCCCGGTCCGGGAATGGGGCGAGGGCAGCCGGGAGCGCGACCTGGCGATAGACTTCTACGGTGCCCTGGAAGGATACGGCTACATCGCCCCGGCGAATGGCAATAAGCCTGCGCGCGTGCTGGGCGATTGGGGGGTATTTTTGCAGGCGCTGGGGTATGAGACGGCGGAGGGAAGTGACACCAAATGACCATAACATTTGGCGCTGAACCGTTGTATAATATAAGCGTCGAGGCGAACAATTTACGGGGCGTTTTGTTTTTCCACGCTGCCTTTTCGCACAATTTGATATTGCGCGCAAAGCGCCCCTTTCGATTTGGACTCGCGTCCCGCTGTTCGCCTCGACACCGGCAGCAAAATCGAAAGGGGCTTTTTGCTATGAAAAGGAAGTATTACGAAAGAAAATGCGGTTTATGTGGAAAGCCATATATAGTCACCATGCCGCCCGATCAACCAGGAAGATTGATTTGCATCAGTGATGGCTGCATTGATAGGTACGAAAAGGCCGCAAAAGAAATAGCACAAGAAGAGTCCGAAGCCGAGAAAAAAGCGCAGCGCGAGAGACGAGAACGAGCGCAGGAAGCGCTGAGAAAATCGCGGGAGGACCGCGATACCGGGTACGTTTATCTCATGCGGGCCGAGAATGGCCTTTACAAGATTGGACGGGCGATCAATATCAAAGTCCGCCTGGACAGCCTAAACCGCGAGATTCCAATCAAGGTTGAGGTCTTGCACTATTTCAAGTGCAAAGACTACGCCGCCTGTGAAGCGAAGCTTCATGAAGAGCATAAACAGCATCGCGTTAAGTACGAATGGTTCTCGCTTCCCGAGTCCGTCGTTGAGAGAATAATTAGCATCCCCGACTTCGGCCTGGAGTAGGGCGTAAATGAATTTTACGGGGCCAAATAGACGCTATATGAATACACTTGAGCAAATATCCGCCGACTTACAAGAGCGCCATAAAAGGCTAAATTCGTGGAGACTGGCAGCGGACCCGTACCCAATCAACAAGGCGATGGCGAGGATGATAGCAAATGGCTATGAGCCTGGAAACAGGGTGAGGCGCGCGTTAAAAATAGCACCAATTGCATCGGTCGTAGTCATCGGGGATGGAGAAGTTCCAGAAGGCGCGCAAGTTATCAGCGCATTACTTTGTGACTGCGGTCAATGGTTTATTTCCAATCATCCGCGTCGTAAGCGCTGTTTCATTTGCAGCCCTTATAAGCACCGCGAACCAGCGTAACCCGCAAGCTAACATAATCCTAATTAGCATAATCCTGCGTATGATCCGGCGCAAATATACCAATTTGTGTCAGATTTGATATTGCCTATTGACAAACCCAACGTTTGGTTATATACTATATATAACAAACCAAACAGACGACAGGAGACGACATGAAAACTCAAATTACCTTCCGCTCAGAACCCGCCCGCAATTACGACACCGGCTGCGTTATCCCTGGATTTCGCAAGTTCACCCTTATTATCAACGGCCAGGATTTCTCGTGCCGCGATTCCTACGGAACGCCCCACGAAAACGCCATCGTGCTAGCGATCAGCGCCCGGTACGGAATCCACGCTCCGCAGTCGTCGCACGATGCACTCAGCAACATCGTAGAGGGGTACGAGGCTCCGGTATGGGTGAGATAGCCCAACAGCCCCGCCAGCCGGGCAATAGGCTGGCCAGGTCTGGCGCACAGCACGCCACCGACGAGCCCCCGGACCGGGGCGAAACCTGGAGGATAAAATGTACGAATACAATTACAACGGAATGAAGCTTTTTGTGGACGACAATGCGTCGCCGAGCTGCCGGGTATTCACGGGCTGGTGGGGTGACGCCGAGGACGGCGAAGCATACACCGATGAATGGTCCGTGGATGCCACTTCCGAGGACGGATCAAACTGGAAGATTTACTGGCAGTTTGAGCAGATCAGGGGCCAGGAGCCCGAGGAAGCCGATGCGCTTCCATTTGACGACGAACATATTGACCGCATCGAAACGCTGGACTAAGCATGGACACCAAAGCAACCGCAACCCTTATTGATGGTTCCAAGGTCGGTGGCCGCCTGACCACCGACCACGCGGCATCATCTTACAACCAGCCCGTATTTGTCGACGCCGACAACCAGGCGATAGATTGGGCCAATATCGTTGTTATCAGCACCGCCCCCCAGATGGGCGCATCTAAATCACCCGCCAAAGTCGCCGCGGCGAAGGCCAATGGTAAGAAGGGCGGTAGACCGCGCAAAGGCTAACTTAACTCGTAATCCCAATCGGTGAACGGATGCCTGCCGTACAAGTGCGGGCATCCGTTTTTAATTGCCACAAACCCGCGCGCCATGCCCGCCGACTTGCTATCGGTCATCTGGACGTATTCCAGCCTTGTATCGTCCACCAGCGTGCCGCCATTCACCGCCAGATGCCGTTTCCAGCGGTCATAGCCCAGCCCCAGGTGATGCTCGTGCAGCGTAACGACGTTGCAATCATATTTCTGTGCCAG
>CAZZLB010000460.1:0-2988 GCA_964654655.1 uncultured Rhodoferax sp.
AAAATTTTAAAAAGTGAACGGTAAGCAGCTGCTCAAGTGGACAAAAGTTCTGCAAGGCAAGGTTGCGGAGCCGGAGTCGCCTTTTTTGCCCTAATCCGGTACTCAGCCAGGGCAGCTCCAGCTCCGGCTCCTCAAGTCACTCCTGCCACTCCTGCGACTGGAGCGCCGCCGACCCGCCCATCCCTTCCCCAAGGCGCTACGCAGGCACAGATTGGTAATGCTCCCCAGCAGGAATCTCAGTCGAACAACTATTGGAGTGAGTGGCAGAAAGGCGAGCCGGTTCCGGTCAAGATCGAGAACCTGTCGCACTTCAAGAACATCTTCGGACTGCTGACGCCCGAAGGGCAGTCCCAACTGATCTCCTCGATGGGACTGACTGCTCAAGATGCTCAAGACTTGGTTTCTGGAAAATCGAAGCTGACTTCGCTCAATGCCAAGCTCGAATTCGATCTTCCCCGCTCCTACTTCTCGCAGGATGCCATGCGCTCGTTCTGGGGCGCGATGAGCAATCGACCGGAACCGGCAAAGCCCGCCAGCCGATTAACACTTTCGGGCAATACCGAGTTGCCCAAAGCAACTCGTTCGGCTCTGGCTGCTCCGCAGGCTGGGATTGATTATGCCTCAATGAGCCAAGACCAGTGGGCTAAGGCTCTGTCTGTAAATCCATCACTCGCTGATACGCGAGGGCAAAGAGGAATTTACAACGCCCTTACACTTCGTCCAGAACTTCGCGCAAAGCCTTACTTCAGCATAAGTTCCGAACTTGCAGCCAAGGCTTATGATCTGATGGACCGAATTAAGTCCGCAACCGGAATGATTGGCTCATCCACTGGATGGATGTATAAAAATTTTGGAGACAGCAAAACCAAGAATCCAGACGGAACGAGATCGAAGGCATACCTTACTGTCAAAAACCCAATCGAAAACCTCACCCCAGAGAGGATGTCGGAGCTGGTTAGAGAGCTTGAGAAGAGTGGCTATAACGGTTCTGTAAAAACAGTTCAGAAGGCACCATTTACTGCGGAAAGGCTGATAAAGTCATTTGACAATGTGGTTTTTCATGGAAAAACCCAATCGGATGTTGATATTGCAGCAAGTATTGCGCAGAGGATTTTCGGAAAAGCCGGGTCGGTGAGTTTTGGAATTGATCCAGTTGGAACTTCTCACACAGACCACCTGGCGTCACTGGTTGCCAAAAGTATCGGAAATAGAACCGAACTTAAAATTCCAGAGCGGAGAATTTCAGTTCAGACAGCTCCCATCACCCGCCCAGAAGCCTCAATGGTCACCCCCCAGCAGGCTCCCTTGGGCATCCAGCGCGGGCCGGTCGTCACGCCGGAGATCGCAGCGGCGGCGCGGGAGGCCGTATCTGGTCCGAGCAAATCCGATCTTCGACTGGCAGCCGAAACCAATCAGCAACTTAATGCGCGAGTTCCAGTAGCGGAACGCGGAAAAGCTATTGCCGAAAGAATGGCGGCTGCTCTCAGAATCGCTGCCACGATTCAGCCGGGGGACATCATCAATGGAGACGCCGAGGACCGGCTCGTTGTCAAAGAAGTGCTTGGCGATGGCTCGTTCTGGGTTGAAGGCGAGAATGGAAATGAATTTGAATTCAAATTCCTTCCCGGACACACCGTTGAAAAGCGAGGTGGAATTCCCGAGCTGAAGCGGGTGGAGAATGCGCGGGAGATGATTCAGGGGATGCGGCGACTGTCGCTGACGAATCCGCAGGGGAAGGTTGAACCGGTTTCCATCGTTACCCAGACACCGACACCAAAGACCTTCAACTCCGTCAAGGAATTGTTGGAGTTCCGCCGCAAACGGCTGGCTGAGGAGGTTAAACTTTACCAGCAGGAAATGAAGCTCACCGAGGCGGAGGCAAAGGAGCTTCATGCGCTGGTGCTTCGTGATGCCGACACCGCTCGGTTTGAAAAGCGGGTTGGTCCCGAAAAGGCGGCGCGCATCGAGCAGTTCTTTGAGCATTCGCCCTACAACAAGAAGGGTCATCCGTTTGAATTCTGGGAGGGAGATCAGCGGCTCAATCCTGAAGACGTGGCCAAGGAAGATCAGTCTGCACTTCCCTCCGTTCTGGTGTCTGCCGTGCTTCGCGGGGTGGAGGAGCGTGTCACCAGCGATCGCTACATCTCCGCTGCGATTGCTGCCCGGAGAATGGCTGAGAGCGGGATGACCAAATCTGATCTGGCCCGCTACATCGATCAGCTTTCCACCCGCGAGTCATCATCAATGGGGGACAAGGCGGAGTTCGCCAAAACTCTCACTGAGAGGGTGGCCGCATTCCTGAAATCCGTTGGGGTTGAGCTGAAGCCGGGCGACTTGTTCGAGGATGTGGTAAAAGGGAAGTTGACAGGTGGGCCAAAGAGGGCCACTGTGGGTCGCATGATAGAAGCAACACCCGCCACACCTGCGTCCACAAAAGACCCGAACATTGGACGCACTTGGAACAGTCCATACGGAAACCAGACCATCACTGGAGTTGAGCATTGGGCTGGAAAGGATCACTATCAGGTGACTGACCCAAGTGGCGCGGTGCGCATGTATGACGCTGATGATCTTGAGCAGAGGATTAAGCAGGACCAATACAGGACGACTCCTGAATATGCAAAGGAGCAGGACGATAAGAAAGAGATCGCAAGGATGCGCGCTGAGAGGGATGCGCGTCAGGCAGAAAAGAAAGCCAAGTCCGATGCAGAAATTGCGGAGTTTACCAAGAGCATGACCCCGATGGCCGCTGCAAAAGCAAAGGCGGCACTCGAAATGGAAGTTCTAAACAATGGTGTAATCACTACCCGAAAGCGGCTGATTGATAGCCGCGTCGCTGATGGAGCAAGGGTTGTGACTGAAAACGGAGAGCGCATTCTTGAAAATCCTTCCGGTTCGTTTCTGGGGTCGAAGGCACTTACAAAGACCGGGCTCGATTATGCAGAGTATCTCATTGGAACGATTAACGAGTTACCAACCGCACCGCCG
>CAZZLB010000461.1:0-2984 GCA_964654655.1 uncultured Rhodoferax sp.
TCCTCGGCGACGTGCACATGCATCACGGTCTTGAGCTCGCGACACAGCGCTGCCGCTTCGCGCAGCGTCTCGTCGGACACGGTAAAGCTGGCATGCAGCCCGACCACGCCACGAACCAGCGCGCGCGTGTTGTTCTCGATAAAGCGGCGGCACTCCATCAGGCCACGTCTTGCCTCCTCACGCCCGCCGTTGCGCTCGGTCGCGCCGTAACAAAGCACGGCTGGCATGCCGATGGCCTGGCAGGCATCGGCCAGAATGTCGAGCGAACCTTCAATCAGGTTCGGTGATTCGTGGTGATCGATCAGTCCCACGGTACCAAGGCGGTGCGCCTCGGCCACGTACCACCGGGCGGAGGCGCGCAGCGAATCGGCATCAAGCGCGCGGTCCAGCTTCCACCAGACGCGCTGCAGAATCTGAACAAAGTTTTCCGGCGCCGGAGTTGGCTCGGGCATCCCAAACGGCACCAGACCGGAGTACAGGTGCGTGTGCGCGTTGACGAACCCTGGAATGCAGTGCCCCAGCGCTGCGCTCATCGCTTGGCCACCGGCAGACCCACGCTCATGGCGCGCGCCGCTGGCGAATCGCGCATAGGCAGCGTGGTGCGGCGGATGCCGTCGAAGGCTTCGAGCGCACCGGCTACCGCTGCCGCCGTGGGAACCAGGCCGATCTCGCCGACGCCTTTGGCGCCCATCGGCCCCTCGGGTTCCGGGTCCTCGACCAGGATGACCTCGATTTCGGGCATGTCGCGCGCGCGCAGCACGCCGAGTTCCTTGAGCTTGAAGGTGACGGGCATGCCGTTCTCGCAGCGCAGTTCCTCGGTCAGCGCGTAACCCAGGCCCATGTGGATCGCGCCCTCGATCTGGCCGGCGCACAAGGCCGGATTGACCACGCGTCCGGCGTCGTGCGCCGCCACCACGCGCTGGACCCGTCCTTGCGCATCAAGCACAACGAGCTGCGTCGCAAAACCATAGCTTGTGTGCGTCTTGACCTTGACGCCCATCGCCTCCGGCGCCGTGGTGTCGTCAATCAAGATGTCGCCTACATAAACGCGCCCCGCCAGCGACGCCAGCGTGTGCCCGGCGTCCAGGTCGGAGCGAAGCCCAGCCGCTGCCGCGAGTACCGCGCGCCCGCCCAGCAGCGTCCCGCGCGAGCCGGTGGTCTGCCCGCATTGCAAATCGAAGGTCGAATCGACCTTGGGCACAAACACGGAGGCCGGTAAACCGCTGACCTCGACGGCAAACTGCACCAGCGCCGTCATCAGCCCCTGGCCCATTTCCGTGAAACCGTTGTAGAGCGATACGCTGCCGTCGTCCTCGACCACCAGCCGCGCCTTGCCCCACTCCTGCACACCATTGCCGATGCCGCTGTTCTTGACGCCGCAGGCAATGCCGACGGCACGCCCGCTCTGCAGCGCGGCATCGTAGTGCGGTTTGATGGCGCGCAAGGTCTGGCGTATGCCGACCGACTTCTCCAGAACCTGTCCGGTGCAAAAGGTGTCGCCGACCTTGAGTGCGTTGCGCCAGCGTATCTCCCAACGGTCCAACCCCGCCTTCTTGGCCAACAAATCCATGCAGGCCTCCATCGCGAAATGCGCCTGATTGGCGCCGAAACCACGCATCGCGCCGCATGGCGGGTTGTTGGTGTAGACGGCGAGTGCTTCCAGATCGACATGTGCAACGCGGTATGGCCCCGTGGCGTGACCCGCCGCGCGCTCAAGCACCTTGGCGCCGACCGAGGCATAGGCGCCCGAGTCGCCCACCATACAGGCATGCACCGCGGTGAGATTCCCTTGCGCGTCGCATCCGACACGGTAATCCATCGTGATCGGATGACGTTTGGGGTGAAGACGGATGGACTCTTCGCGGCTCAGCGTGAGCTTGACCGGCGCGCGCGCCAGATGCGCGAGCAGCGCCGTTTGCGCCTGCACCGACATATCCTCCTTGCCGCCAAAGGCGCCGCCATTGGGCACCAGTTCGACGAAGACCTGATCCTCGCGCAGGTCCAGCAAGCGCGCGACCTGGCGCCGGTCGTCAAAGATGCCCTGCCCTTGGGAACGCAGACGCAAACCGCCATCCGCGAGCGGTTCGGCCAGCGCGCTCTCGGGTTCCAGAAACAGGTGTTCAATGCGCTGCGTGGTCCAGCGCCCGCCAACCACGTGCGCGCTTTGCGCCAGCGCGGCATGGACGTCGCCGCGCTGGATGCGCGTGTGACCAAGCAGGTTCTCGTGTTGCGGATTGACTTGCGCCGCGCCCGGCTGCAAGGCCGCCATCGGATCGAGCAGCGGCTCCATCACTTCGTAAGAGACATCCACCAGCGCGGCGGCCGCGCGCGCGGTATGCCGGTCCACCGCGGCCACCGCCGCAAGCACGTCGCCAACACAGCGTACCTCCTCACCCACCGCGACGAAGGCGGGCCAGTCGGTATGGAGCAAGCCGTTCCAGCGTTTGCCGGGAACGTCGGCTGCGGTTGCGATGCACTTGACGCCCGGCAGCGCCAACGCGCGCGTGACATCGATGCGCAGCACCTTGGCGCGCGCGTGTCTCGACAGGGTCAGCGCGCCGTGCAGCATGCCCGGCACGGCCAGATCGTCAACGTAGGCGCGCTCGCCCAGCACGGTGGCGCGGCTGCCGACACGCTCGAGCGGCTGGCCGACACGCCCATCCGTGCAGGCTGGGGGAATGGCACCACCGTGCTTGGCAGCGGCCAGCATCTCGATGGCGTCAATGATCTTCACATAGCCGGTACAGCGGCACAGGTGCAGGTCCAGCGAGCGCGCAATGACTTCACGCGTCGGGTGCGGATCGCGCTCCGTGAGTGCCTTGGCACGCAGCACGATGCCCGGAATGCAAAAGCCGCACTGCAGCCCGGCGGTCGCCGCAAAGCAGTCTGCGATCTGCTGGCGCTCGTCCTCGGGCAAACCGTCGATCGTCATGATGGTCTTGCCATGGGCTACTTTGGTCGGCATGGCGCAAGTCGTCTTGGGC
>CAZZLB010000462.1:0-2975 GCA_964654655.1 uncultured Rhodoferax sp.
GGTGCTCATGACGCGCTGGATGTTTCCTTACATCGCTTTCATGTCGCTCGTTGCGCTGGCTGCAGGTGTGCTCAACACGTGGCGGCGCTTTGCCGTGCCGGCGGCCACGCCGGTGCTGCTCAATCTGTGCATGATTGGCGCAGCCTGGCTTGGGGCTCCCTGGCTCAAGGCGTTGGGGCTGGAGCCAATCTACGCCCTGGCTGGTGGCGTGTTGCTGGGCGGCGTGCTGCAACTGACAGTGCAGTTGCTGGCTCTGAAGAAACTCGGCCTGACACCCCGCATAGGCTTGCGCTGGAGCGCGCTGCGCGAAGCCTGGGCCGACCCCGGCACCAAGAGTATTCTTCAACTGATGGGGCCGGCTTTGCTGGGCGTCAGTGTGGCGCACCTTTCCATGTTGATCAACACCCAGATCGCCTCGCACCTGGCACCGGGCAGCGTCAGCTGGATCACCTACGCCGACCGCTTGATGGAATTCCCCACCGCTCTGCTCGGGGTTGCCATGGGGGTGGTTCTGATGCCGCAACTGGCAGCAGCGCGCGCCGCCAGTGACAGCGCCAAATATTCGGCCATGCTGGACTGGGGTTTGCGCCTGGTCGTGTTGCTCGCGCTGCCCTGTGCCGTGGCGCTGGTGGCCTTTGCCAAGCCGCTGGTGGCGGTGCTCTACCACTACGGCGCCATGACCGGGCACGACGTGCAGCAAATCACCTATGCCTTGATGGGCTGGGGCGTCGGGCTGATCGGCATTGTTGCCATCAAGGTGCTGGCACCCGGCTACTACGCCAGCCAGGACACCAAAACGCCGGTGCGCGTCGCCATGGCAGTGTTGCTGATCACCCAATTGCTCAATATTGCGCTGGTGCCGGTGTTCCGCCACGCTGCGTTGACGCTCTCCATCGGGCTGGGTGCCATGATCAATGCACTGTGGCTGCTGCTGGGTCTGCTCAAGCGCGGCACCTACCAGCCTGAGCCGGGCTGGCGCGGCTTTGCCTGGCGTGTCACGGGGGCATGTCTCTTGCTGCTGGCTTTCCTGCTTTGGGCCAATAGCGCCTTTGCGTGGGTGTCGCTGCGCAGCGACAGCGTGACCCGAATTGGTTTGCTGGCCCTGATCATGCTGGCTGCGGCTGTTCTCTATTTTGCGGCGCTCTGGGCCACGGGGATGAAACTGCGCCAGTTTCTGCGGCGTTGAGCCAGCGCCGTGTCAGTTTTGCGGGCGTGGTTGCAACAAAATCAAGCCCAGTGCGGCAACACAAAAAGCAATGCCGGCCAGGAAGGTGAAAGAGGCGCCGAACTGTTCCCAGAGCAGACCGGCCAGCCCGCTGGCCAGCAGCAATGCCAGACCGCTCATCAGGTTGAAGAAGCCGTAGGCTGTGCCACGCAGGTCTGCCGGTGCACTGTCTGCCACCATGGTCGCAAGCAGACCTTGCGTCATCGCCATGTGCAGCCCCCACAGTGCGATGCCGGCCCAGACCCAGACGCCGCAGTCGCTAGAGGCCAGCAACGCATCCGCGGCGATCAGCATCAGCAAACCCCAGGTCAGCAGCGTGCCGTGCGGCACTTGGTCGGCCATTTTCCCGAAGGGATAGGCGCCTGCCGCGTAGATCAGGTTCATGGCAATCAGCACCAGGGGCGTCCAGGCCAGCCCCAGGCCGCCCTGCTGAACCCGCAGTACCAGAAACGCTTCACTGAACCGGGCCAACGTGAAGACTGCCCCAATCACGACCACCCACCAGTAGGGTGCACCCAGGCGAGCCAGATTGGCACGGCTGATCGGGTTGCTGCGCGGCACACCGGCGGTTCGTTGCGGTTCCCGTACGCCGATCACCAACAAGGCAACACAAAGGAAAGCCGGCACGGTTGCAACCCAGAACACCGCGCGGAAGTCGTTGGCCCAGAGCAGCATCAGACCCATTGCCAGCAGAGGACCGAGGAAGGCACCGACCGTATCCAGTGATTGGCGCAGCCCGAAAGCCGCACCGCGCAACTCGGGTGGCGTGATGTCGGCGACCAGAGCGTCACGCGGGGCGCCCCGTATGCCTTTGCCAACACGGTCAAGCAGGCGCGCGGTCAGGATCAGGCCGGCGCCACTGGCCAGCGCAAACAGCGGTTTGGAAAAGGCCCCCAGACCGTAGCCCAGAATGGCAAGCGGCTTGCGTCTGCCCCAGTAGTCGCTCAAAACACCGGAAAACACCTTCACGATCAGGGCGGTGGCCTCTGCCGCACCTTCCATCAGGCCGACCACCAGCACACTGGTCCCGATGGTGGTGACCAGAAAAACCGGCAGCAGGCTGTGGATCATCTCGCTCGACACATCCATCAGCAAACTGACAAATCCGAGCGCCCAGACACCAATTGGAATATGTTTCAGGCCTTGCATCGGCAAACGATAGCAGATCCGGCTGCGTCATTGCGAGCGAAGCGCGGCAATCCATGCAAGGATCGCCACAGGTCTTCGGCCTTCGCGATGACGATGTTCAGCGCACGACGACTGCGGCAGTGTCACCGCGTTCGGCAATGACGCCGATCTCGTAAACCCGCTCGCCCGCGGCACGCAGGGTGGCGCTGCAGGCGGCGCTGTGAGCCGCCTCTATCACGACCACCATGCCGATGCCGTTGTTGAAAGTGCGGTTCATCTCGAAGTCGTCAATGCCGGCTGTCGCTTGCAGCCAGGCAAACAGTTCGGTCTGCGGCCAGCTGCCTTTCACCAGATGCGCTGCCGTGCCTTCAGGCAGTACGCGCGGAATATTCTCCAGCAGACCGCCGCCCGTGATATGCGCGAGTGCCTTGATCGGATGCACTGCCAGCGCCGCCAGCACGTTTTTCACGTACAGGCGCGTCGGCTCCATGATCGCCTGTTTGAAAGGCTTGCCGTCCAGCGTCGCTGGCAGCTTGCCGGCGGCACGATCGAGGCACTTGCGCACCAGGCTGAAACCGTTGGAGTGCACGCCGCTGGAGGCCAGACCCAGAACCACATCGCC
>CAZZLB010000463.1:0-2967 GCA_964654655.1 uncultured Rhodoferax sp.
CGCCGCTGCGCCATTGATGGTGAGCGAGACCGTGATTTTCTTCAGGTCGATGCCGTCGAAGGCGATCTCGAAATCGCGCAACGTGTCGATCGACATGCCGACGCGTCCGATCTCGCCCTCGGCCAGCGGATCGTCGGAATCGAGCCCGATCTGGGTTGGCAGATCGAAGGCGACATTGAGGCCGGTCTGGCCATTGGCAATCAGGTACTTGAAGCGCTTGTTGGTCTCGGCCGGATTGCCAAAGCCGGCGTACTGGCGCATGGTCCAGGGCTGCTTGCGGTACATCTCCCGGTGGATGCCGCGGGTGAAAGGAAACTGACCGGGCTCGCCGACCATCTCCATGCCGCCGCTGGCTTCGACGTCCTGCGCGGTGTACAAGGGCTTGACCTCAATGCCCGACTCATTGATCACCTTCTTCATGGCGGGTTTCTGCGGGGTGTTCATTTGGCTTCTTTCTTGATGTAGTCGCAGATGTCATCGAGTTTGGAGCCGGAGGGGAAGATGCCCTTGAAACCCAAATCGCGCAGCGCCTGGTGATCCTGTGCCGGCAGGTTGCCTCCGATCACCCAGAGTTTGTCGTCCAGCCCATTGGCTTCCAGCAGGGGTTTGAGTCTGCTGCAAAAAGACAGGTGCGAACCGGCCATGGAAGACAGCGAAATGACGTCGACGTCCTCTTCGAGCGCAATGCGTGCAATCTGCTGTGGCGTTTGTCGCAGTCCCGTGTAAATCACCTCGAAGCCGGCGTCCATCATGGCGCGCACGACCACCTTGGCGCCCTGGTCATGGCCGTCCAGGCCGGGCTTGCCGAGCAGGACCTTGATGGGACGTTGCAATGTGCTCATGCAGACACCTCCTTGGCGATGATCATTTTCAGAATCTCACTGGTGCCACCACCGATCAGGGTGAAGCGCACGTCGCGCAAATAGCGCTGGGCCGGGTACTCCATGGCGTAGCCGTAGGAGGCCAGCACGCGGGCCGCCTTGTCGCACACGGTGGCGGCAGCCTCGCTGGCGAACAGCTTGGCCATCGCGGCTTCCTTGTGGTAGGGCTTGCCGGCATCGCGACGCCAGGCTGCGTAGTAGACGAGATGGTCGGCGGCTTCGAGTTCAGTTGCCATTTCAGCGAGCTTGTGCCCGATGGCCTGGAAGCGGTTGATCGGTTTGCCGAACTGGCTGCGCTCTCCGGCGTAGCGTGCCGCCTCGGCCAGCGCAGCCTGCCCGACGCCCAGCGCCATGGCGCCGGTGATGATGCGGATCTCGCCCAGGGTCTTGCGCAAATGGCCTTCGCCATCGCCCACTTCCTTGCTCAAACAGTGGCTGTCAGGCACAAAGCACTCGTCAAACGCGACCTCGGAAGTCGGCAGCGCCCAGACCCCCATCTTGTGAATTTCGCGACCAACGGTCAGCCCCTTGAAGCCTTTTTCGACCAGGAAGATGGTGAGTTTCTTCTCTTCGCCTGCCTTGGCGAAGACCGTGAAAAAGTCGGCCATGGGCGCCGACGTGATCCAGGTCTTCTGGCCCTTGATCACGTAGCCGCCATCGACTTTGCGGGCACTCGTGGCAATCGACCCCAGGTCGGACCCGGCATTGGGTTCGGTCATGCAGATGGCGCCAATCTTCTCGCCACGCAGGGCGGGCTTGAACAGGCGCTCGACGATGTCGGCATTGCCCAGCATGTGCAGGAACTTGGTACCCATGAGCGACTGCATGGCCACCGCACCTGCCAGCGACATGGAGCCACGTGCCACTTCCTGCAGTGCCAGGCAGAATTCGGTGAGTGCCATGCCGCTGCCGCCCACGTCCTCCGGGTAGCGCATACCAAAAAAGCCAAGCGCAGCCAATTCCTGAAACAAGGCGTGCGGAAATGCCCGGGCCTCGTCCAGGGCGGCCGCCTGGGGTGCAATTCGCTCGTCGCAAAAGCGCGCAAAGGTGTCGCGCACCGCGCGCTGGTCGGGGCTGAGATCAAAGTCCATAGTCGCGCGCTGCCGCCTCCGGCGTGATCACGCCATCCCGGATTTCCCGCGCCAGCAGTGCGCGGTCACGCAGCAAGGGGTCGCCATAGCCGCCGCCTCCACTGGCCACCTGATGGTAAAGCGTACCCAGGGGCACACCGGTGATCAGATCCTTGTTCTTCGGTACCACGGTGCTGCCATCGGGGTAAGTCAGCCGGATGAAATTCAGCCCGGCGTCCTTGCCACCGGACAAGCCAAAAGCAGGTTCGAAATCGCCATCGCCAAAGGTCACCAGTTGCGTGTCTGGTGAACCGATACGAAAGACCGTTTCCACACCCAGTCCGCCGCGCCACTGGCCGGCGCCTGCCGAATCCGCCAGCAACTCGTGCTTGATCAGGGTGTGCGGCGTCTGTTGCTCGAACATCTCGTAGTCCTGGTCCAGCACGCCGCCGGAGGCATCGATCATGCCGATGTGGTCGTAGCCGTCCGTGCCCTGCATGGCGCCGGAGCCACCCTTCAGACCCATGAATCCGATGTCAACGTATTTCTCGTTGCTGCGTGGATCAATGCCGGTGGTGAGCGAGGCCAGCAGGTTGTTCCAGCCAGCGGTCACGCGGTCCGGCATCACGGCGCCGAGTGCGCGCTGGATGGCGTCGGCATTGGGCGGGCACAGGTGGTTGCCAAAGGTGGTCGCCTTGGGGTAGGCCGCATTGAGGATGGTGCCTTCGGGGATGATGATTTCGATCGGCTGCACCATGCCCTCGTTGTGCGGAATGTCCGGGTTCACCATCTGCAAGAGCGTCAGGATGGTGGCCGAAGCGCTGGACGTGAAAGTGCCGTTGACAAAGCCATTGGTCTGCGCATCGGTGCGCGAGTAGTCAAACTTGATGCTTTTTTCACCCACCGTGATGTCCACGCGGATGGTGAACTTGGAGCCCGGGTGCCGGCCGTCGTAGTAGACATAGCCTTCGCCCGCGTACTGCCCGGGCGGGATTTTGGCAATTTCAGCCTCCATC
>CAZZLB010000464.1:0-2965 GCA_964654655.1 uncultured Rhodoferax sp.
CTACATTTATCTGGCGCTGGCTTTACCATCCAACCTGTATCTGATCGGTGTGGCAGTGGCCTTTGAGCAATTGGGCTATGGCTTTGGCTTTACCGCCTACATTCTGTTCATGATCATGACGGCAGACGGCGAGCACAAGACCGCGCACTACGCCATCTGCGCCGGCTTCATGGCCATGGGCATGATGCTGCCCGGCATGTTCAGCGGCTGGATTCAGGCCGGTATCGGTTACGCCAATTTCTTCATCTGGGTTTGCGCTGCCGCTGTTCCCTGCTTTGTCGCGACCGCCTTGATCAAGGTGGATCCGGCTTTTGGCAAGGAGCAGCGATGAAGTTCTTTGGAAATGCACTGGCCACCGCAGCGCTTACCATGCGACTCCATGGGGTTCTCTTCATTGCGGTCTTTGCCATGCTGATGAGCGACAGTTGTGGCGCTCAACACTCGGCCCTGCAAACCAGACTGCAGGCCATCATGAACGATCCGGCGAAGCCGCTTGCGAGCTTGTCGGTGGTGGCGATCCGCGATGGCAAGGTGGTTTATCAGGGCTATCTTGGCAAGCGCTCCATCGATCCATTGAGTCCTGCGCAGGGTGCGGCGGTGGACAACAAGACGCTGTTTCGCGTCGCTTCCATTTCAAAACTCGTCACAACCCTGGGTGTGATGCAACTGGTAGATCAGCACAAACTCGACCTGGATGCGGATGTCAGCACGTACCTGGGATTCAGACTGCGCAACCCGAATTTTCCCGAGGCCCGGATCAGCACCCGGATGTTGCTCAATCACACTTCATCGCTGCGCGACGAGGGTGGCTATTCTTTTTCAATTGAAAAGAGCTTGCAAAGCGTGCTTGACCCACGGGGTGAGAACTACGGTGCAGGCGGACATTGGGCGTCATCGAGCAGCAGTGACCGCAGCCCGGGTCGCTGTTTTGAGTACGTGAATCTGAACTGGGGCGTGCTGGGAACCGTGATCGAAGCGGTCAGTGGGCAGCGCTTTGACCGGTACATGAAACAAACCGTGCTCGCGCCTTTGAAGATCGCCGGAGGTTTCAATGCCGAGGAGTTGTCCGAAGATGAGATCGGGCATCTGGCAGTCTTGTACCGCAAGCGAAGCGGCGAGGTTTGGGATTCAAGCGGTCCCTGGGTGGCGCAAGTGGACGACTATCAGGGCAGGGTGCCAGCCGCTCGCGCTGGACTGGACAGTTACCGACCCGGGCGCAATGCCACACCGTTCAGTCCACAAGGCGGCTTGCGCATCCGTGCCGGCGATCTTGCCAGATTGATGCTGCTGCTGATCAACGGTGGTGAAGTTGATGGTGTTCGCCTGATAAGCAAGACATCGGTTCAGGCCATGCTGAGTGAAACATGGCGTCATGACGAAAAGACGCAAAACGGTGACAACTACAAAGGCTTGTTCAACGCCTGGGGTCTGGGTGTGCAAAGATTTCTTGATCTCAGTGCGCCGGGGTGGGGTGACCGCCTGGTGGCGCGTGGTGGTTTGACCGGCTACGGTCACCTGGGATTTGCTTATGGGTTGCAGAGTGCGTTCTTCTTTGATCCGGTCAGGCGTCTGGGAATGATTTACATCGTCAGTGGTGTCGGTGCCGATCCGGAGCTTGACGCAGGACAGCACTCCAGCCTGAACTCATGGGAAGAAAAGATACTTGACCTCCTGTACCGCCACGCCATTCTGGAAGAGCCATGACGCCACCTGATACAACCAACTCAGCGAGACCAGGGAGCTTGTGGTGGTGGATTCCATCGCTCTATTTTGGCCAGGGTATTCCGTATGTGGTGGTGATGACACTGTCAGTCATCATGTACAAGAAGCTGAAAATTTCCAACACGGATATTGCGCTGTACACCAGCTGGTTGTATTTGCCATGGGTCATCAAGCCCTTGTGGGCACCTTTTGTTGACATGTTCCGCACCAAGCGTTTCTGGATCGTGAGCATGCAGTTGCTCATCGGTAGCTTGCTGGCGGGTGTCGCTTTGACGATCCCGATGCCACACTTCTTCCAGTTCACGCTGGCGGTTTTCTGGCTGATGGCGTTCAGTTCGGCCACCCATGACATTGCTGCAGACGGCTTCTATATGCTGGCCCTGAAGGAACACGAGCAGGCAGCCTTTGTGGGTGTTCGCAGTACCTTCTACCGGATTTCCATGCTGGCGAGCCAAGGCGGCATGGTTTTTCTGGCGGGCCAGGTGGAAGAGGCGACCGGCAATATTTCTTTGGCCTGGACTGTTGTCTTTTCGGTCTTGGCTGCCATGTTTCTGTCTCTCGGCGGGTATCACAAGTGGGTCTTGCCCAAACCGGCGAGTGACGTCGAGCGCGCTCGCGTGACAGCGCCCATGCGCGAGTTCTTCGCTGTCTTCGCCGCCTTTCTGAAGAAGAAGGAAATTGCCGCCATCCTCGCTTTCCTGTTGCTGTACCGTTTTGGTGAGGCTCAGTTGCTCAAGCTGGCTGCCCCCTTTCTTCTGGACAGCACAGCCAATGGCGGGCTGGCGCTGTCTACGCAGCAGGTTGGTATTGTTTACGGAACGATCGGGATTCTGTGTTTGACCCTGGGCGGGCTGCTTGGCGGCTACGTCATTTCCCGCCATGGCTTGAAGCGCTGGCTTTGGCCCATGGTGCTGTCAGTGAATGTGCCGCATCTGGTCTACGTCTACCTGTCGATGGCCATGCCAGGCAATATCTGGCAGATCGGTGCTGCCGTTGCAATCGAGCAGTTTGGCTACGGCTTTGGTTTTGCCGCCTATCTGCTTTACATGATCATGATTTCAGACGGGCCGAACAAGACTGCGCATTACGCGATCTGTACCGGCTTCATGGCTTTGGGCATGATGTTGCCGGGCATGATGAGTGGCTGGATTCAAAGCCAACTGGGCTACGCCAACTTCTTTGTCTGGATTTGTCTTTCTGCTATTCCAGCCTTCACCGCGACCGCCCTGATTCGGGTCGATCC
>CAZZLB010000465.1:0-2961 GCA_964654655.1 uncultured Rhodoferax sp.
GCACCAACGAGCGCGACACGCTGGACGCGATCGACCGCCTGCTTGCGCGCAGCGGGGGACTGGGTGCGCACGGCCGCGTGGAGCAGCTCTCGTACCGCTTTCTGTTTGAGGAGTTCCGCCAGCTCGACACCATGACGCGCCTGTTCCCCATCATCTTTCTGGGTGTCGCCGCCTTCCTGCTCAACGTGGTGTTCACGCGCCTGGTGGCGACCCAGCGTGACCAGGTCGCGATCCTGAAGGCGTTTGGCTACAGCACCTGGGATGTGGCCCTGCATTACGGACTGATCGCCACACTGATCGGCCTGCTCGGCGCTGCCATGGGCGTGGCCTGTGGCGCCTGGATGGGCACCGGCCTGGCCGCCATGTACCAGCTCTACTTCCGCTTTCCGTTTCTGGACTTTCGCCTGGGGCTGCCGGTGCTGGGCGCGGGCATTGGCGTGAGCCTGCTGGCCTCACTGGTGGGCACGGCGCGCGCTGTGTTTGCGGCGGCCCGGTTGCCGGTGGCTGACGCCATGCGGCCGGAAGCGCCGGAGCGTTTTCGGCGCAGCCTGTTCGAGCGAATGGGACTGGAGCGCTGGCTGTCGCAGCCCACGCGCATGATCCTGCGCCAGCTGGACCGGCGCGCTATCAAGGCGCTTCTGACCGTGCTTGGTCTGGCACTGGCCGGCGCGATTCTGATGATGGCACGCTTTCAGGAGGGCTCGATCAACCACATGGTCGAGATGCAGTACCGCCTTTCGCAGCAGCATGACCTTAGCGCCAACTTCATCGAGCCGGCACCCCGCCGCGCGGCCAATGAACTGGCGGCCTTGCCGGGCGTGCTGCGCGCCGAGGGCGTGCGCCACGTGCCGGTGCGCCTCAAGGCCGACCAGCGCTCGGTGCAGACCTCGATTCTGGGTCTCTCCAGTGGCAACCGGATGCGCGTTCCCATCGATGCGGAATTGCACCGGGTCACCCTGCCCGAAGACGGTATTGTGATCAACGACTACCTGGCGCGCAAGCTCGGCGTGGCGGTGGGCGACTGGCTGGAGGTGGAGGTGCTCGAAGGTCGTCAGGCGCGGCTGCGGCTGCCCGTCACGCAACTGGTGAGCGAGGCACTGGGCCTGCAGGCCTACATGAACCTGGACGCCCTGAATCGCGCACTGGGCGACGGCGACGTCATCAGCGGCGTGCTGCTGGCGGTGCAGGATGGTGCGCAGGCGGCGGTCTTCAGGGAACTGGACCGGCGACCACGCATCATCGGGTCCGAGTCGCGGCTGGCATCGATTTCGGCGCTGTACAAGAGCATTGCGCAGATGACCGGCCTGTTCACCTGGATCTCGCTGCTGATGGGCGCGGTCATCAACTTTGGCGTGGTGTACAACTCGGCGCGCATTGCCCTGGCCGAGCGCGGGCGCGAAATGGCCAGCCTGCGCGTGCTCGGTTTCACGCAGGGCGAGGTCAGCTACATCCTGCTGGGCGAGCAGGCGCTGCTGGTGATGGTCTCGATTCCGCTGAGCTTTGTCGCCGGCTACGGCCTGTCCTGGTTCATGGCCTACAACCTGCAGTCCGACCTGTACCGGGTGCCGGTCAGCATCCCGGCTTCGGCCTACGCCCATGCGGCGCTGATCACGGTCATTTCTGCCCTGTTGTCGGCGCTGGCCGTGCGACAACGCATCCACAAGCTGGATTTGATCGCGGTGCTGAAAACACGCGAATAGGTCCCCAATTCGTTCAACCCTGCAAAGCTGAAGATCATGAAACTCCCCCGCAAACCCCTGAGCTGGAGCGCCGCTGCGCTGGCGCTGGCCTTGTTGACCTGGGCAGCGCTGCGCGAGCCGGTACAGATGGTCAGTGTGGCCACGGTGGCGCGTGGCGCGCTGGAGCAGACCTTTCTGGAGGAAGGCAAGACGCGCCTGAAACAGCGCTACATCGTCACGGCACCGGTGGCAGGACAGCTGCGGCGCATCACGCTGCAGCCGGGTGACGCGGTGCGCGCCGGTCAGGTGCTGGCGCAGATCGAACCTCTCAGCGCCAGCCTGCTTGATGCGCGTGCACGCAGCCAGGCGCAGGCTGAAGTCTCCAGCAGCGAGGTCGGCGTGCAAGCGGCACGCCAGCGCATCCAGGCCGCCGAGACCGGCAGCGCCGTCGCGCAAAAGGAACTGCAGCGTCTGGGCACTCTGGCCGCCAGCGGCATGGTGACTGCCTCGGTGCTGGACCAGGCGCGTGCGCAAGCCGACGGCGCTAGCGCCGCACTGGACACGGCGCGCGCCGAGGTGCAGATGGCGCAGCAGCGCCTGCAGGGCGCACGGGCGCTGCTGGGTGAGGAGGGCCGTGCCGGGCGCGGCAAGCTGCTACCCGTGACGGCGCCGGTGGACGGCGTGGTCGTCAAGCGCACGCTGGAGAGCGCCACCGCCGTGTCCATGGGCCAGGCGCTGCTCGAAATCGGCGACCCCCGCTCGCTTGAAATCGAGACCGAAGTGCTCTCCAGCGACGCGGTGCGCCTGCAAACGGGCACCCGGGCCCGCGTGCTGCGCTGGGGTGGCGACGGCATTCTGGAAGCTGTGGTCACGCGCGTCGAGCCCGGCGGCTTCACCAAGGTCTCAGCGCTGGGTGTGGAGGAACAACGCACGCGTGTGATTCTGGACTTCAGCACGGCGCAGGCGCAGCGCGCAGCGCTGGGGGACGCCTACCGCGTCGAGGTCGAGTTCATCCTGCGCCAGGAAAAAGACGTGCTGCAACTGCCCGGCAACACCCTCTTCCGCCACGCTGGCGGCTGGGCGGTGTACCGGGTCGAGGCCGGAACGGCACGGCGCACGCCGGTGCAGCCCGGCCTGCGCTCGGCGCTGTCCACACAGGTGCTGGGTGGGCTGGAGGCTGGGCAATCGGTGATCGTGCAACCGGACGACCGTATCAAGGACGGAACCCGGGTTCGCACGCCCTGAGGGCTTACGTGCTCTCGTTCCCGGGCGCTTGCGGGTC
>CAZZLB010000466.1:0-2959 GCA_964654655.1 uncultured Rhodoferax sp.
TGGGGCTGAAATGCTCCTTGTCCAGTCAGCTCTCAGTATCCTGTCACAGACCCCACTCGACATGCAACCTGCGCGGGTTGTACTTGCGAAGGAGGGCAACCAGTTTCTTCAGGTCCTCAATGCTCGTCACGCAAACACACCCCGCGCTTCCGGGTGCCCCGCCGTCCACATGGAACATGAACTCTGACCGTCGCATCGCAAACTTGTTTTCAAGCCAGACCTTCACCGGGCCAAGAGCCGCGCTCCACACGTCTGAGTAGTTGTCCTTTCCCCCTGCCCATTCAATGTCGTGAATGTAGTAGAAGTCCTCTTTCTTCGGGGGCTGCGGAATAGGCTCCAAGCTTCCAGGCACGCAACGCGGGTCGCTGGACACCCTGAAGTTTTGCTTCGATGGCACTCCCGACCGAACATACAGAAAGTCTGGCGTCCCTTCGAAGGTGAGCAATAACTTCTCACACCCTATTTCGTCCTTCACTCCCGTTCTTTGGAGCTTCATGTAGACTTCTTCAGGATTTTCAGGTTTCCCTGGCGTCACAACTCCTGGCCAAGGCTTGCCGTTCGCTGCGAGCACCACATCGTGCTTTCCGAACTCCTGCGTAAAGTGATTCACCAAGTCCATCTGGACGGGGATTTCTGCTGTTGCATATGCTGTGTCAGTACCTGCAACTTTGGCAATCACTCCCACAGTCCACGCATCGGGGCGCAGGATGAGTCGAGCCTCAAACCACCCAACTGTTTGCTCTTCGATGACAGGTTCCTCTTCCTTTACGCAGATAACCTTACCGTATGTTTCTTTCTTGACTGTTTCGTAGTCTCCGCAGAACAAAGCGACTTCAGCCCTGCGCCTGCGCTTCAGTCCCTCGAGGTCTTCGCCCGAAGAGCCATGGTGCCAGCGCGGCATCTCTTCTTTCGCTACGAGTTGCTTGTTCTCCCCTGCCAAAATCCGCTTTCTGAACGTCGATGTTTCGAAATTCCCCAACCCGACGTTGTACGCGAAGGATATGCAGGCATCAAATTCGTCTTGGGTGAGGATGATGGGGAGGAGTTTTGACACCCCTGCTGACTTTTCTTCCGTCTCCAGGGTGAACCACCTGTCTGCCGTCGCTTGGTCGATGATTGTCTCGTCGTTTACCTCCTTGCCTGTGTCCATGTCCCGCGTAGAGCCCCACCCCACGGTCGGGATATTGGAGGAGCAACGATAAGCCTTGAAGCGCCCATCTCCCAAGGGCGTAAGGCAACTCTCAAAGTGCTTGTTTAGGTTTTCGTAATTCTTACTGGCCTTCATGATTTGACTCCCATCAATCTTCTTTTACGGGTTTGGGCGCGGTACACTCGAAGCATTGTACAGGAGCACAGCATGACGGGACAAGAAGTCGCCACCATAGCTCTCGGGACAGGAATCGCAGCGTTCGGATGGATGATTCGGGCTGCAGTGTCGTCAGTAAACTCCCGGCTAGACAAGCTGGAGAGTGCTCTCACGACAATTGTGTCTCAGGTTAACGTCTCAGTAGCACGACAAGACGTAAATACGGTTGAAATCGACAAGCTGAGAGGGACGGTTCACGCGCTGCAGTCAGAAGTGGCCGCTATCTCAATTATTCAGGAAAGATGCAATAAATGCACGCCTCGGCCCTAAGCGTCGGCGTCTGAGGGTGAGCGGTGAATCACCAAAGCATAGTCGCCCTCGATTACCACCTCGGGAATACACCAGCAAGAAGAGCATTCCTGATGTCGCATTTCCAGCTTGTCAGATATCCTCATCCCCACGATCCCCCCTGAAACCTTTCCGCACAAGCTCTCTACGTGCTTCTGCTTCTTGCCTCGCAGCTTCGGCGCTTCGCTCAGCGGGAGTTCCACTCCTGAGTAATTCTGGGAGTCTTCGATGTTCTTCTTCAAACTCCTTCTTCGGCATCTGTATCGCATTCCCCTTGCGCCCCCGAAGTTTTGCGTTGAACGCTTCACTTCCCACTTTTCGCCCTCCCCTTCAGCTTACGCTTGAAGCGGTCAGAGTTGGACTCCCCGGCTATCGAATACGCGATGGCCGCAGCTTGCTTGGGGTCTCTCCCAGCGCGGATTTCCGTCGCGATGTTTTTGCTGATTGCTTCTTTTGACTTTCCCTTCACGAATGGCATGTCTCACCCCTTAAGCTCTTTCCCAAAGGATACCGCCTTCACATTGCTCAGTGCTCCCTGGTCATGGAGAGTCTGGCTCTGATTGAGTGTAGATGTTCGAAGCGTATGTTCAAACTGATTGTGGCTCATTTTAATCCCCTATATCCGCATCTGATTCTGGGTCGAAATCAAAGAATCCATTCGAATCAAACTTTACTGGATACGCAAGCAGCTTGTACTTCTCTTTCGGATAGCGCTCACGCACGTCACGCTTTGACGCAAATATCTGAGTTGAAAGCTCTGCCAGTCCTGTGTTCTTGTCTCGGATGATTGCAAGTCCCATTTTCTTTGTGGCCATGTTGTGGCTCCTTTAGTCGAGACGGATGGCTTCGAGCAGAGTACGATGAATGCCACCACGCAAGGCAATTGAACTAACCGTATACGTTCCTGACGAATATGATGTGTGAGAATAAAAAAGTTTGTACGTTGTTGTGGAGGGCACTTCGACTGTTCTGCTGGCCGATACGGTGTTGAATATGGATATGGCTGCACTTATATTCTGCGCATATCCTCCAGATACGATAATCGTTGGGCTGGCCGTTGTTCCCGTACACACTGCAAACTTAACCCCTGAGAATCCAGAAGTCCATGCAGAGTAATCTAGCTGACCATGCGTAGAGAAATTAAGCAGATACGATCCCGGTTCTACTGTTATACTTAATCCAGAATCATACCAAGTATCCGCTACTGGAGTTGCTTGTGAAATTGTAGATGTACTACTCGTTCGTTTTACCTCCCCCACATATCCCGCCGGGATCGCATTGCCGCTGTTTCCGCCCTTCGTGGGG
>CAZZLB010000467.1:0-2954 GCA_964654655.1 uncultured Rhodoferax sp.
GGTGTCGCTGCGCGCCGGAGTCGGACTCGCGGGTCCCGCGTTGTCGAACTCAAACCACATCCGGGATAGCCGGAAGTTGAAGTCGCCGGCGAGGAGGCGTGATACGATGTCAGCGCCTTGGTAGGTCACCAGATTCAAACCTATTACCCCGTTACCGGGGTCCTCAGGGCACCACACCCTGACTTGGCTTCGGAAACCTGTGAGATCAAGAGATGACTTCATGCGTTCCACACTTTCGGCTCATAGTCGGTGGTTGTAATTGAATCGTTGCCCACAGCCATCCCTGCAGTGATCCCAACGGAGTCCCGGGAACCCCCGGCACTCGCTGAAACCTGTTCTGGACTCCCGATTTCTGCCATGGAAAGGCTATCCTCAACGGGGTCCAGGGCAATCTGGGTGATGACCAGGACACCTGCGGGGAGTAATGATTGTATCCTGCCCAGGAAGCCGGTTTCACGAGTCAGGAAGTCCTGTGGTTTGACCTCGATGAAAATGAGACTGCTGCCCAAGATATTGGCGAGCATGAACTCCAGGGGGTTCACGGCGACACTGGCGTCAACGAAATCCGCGAGTGGTTTCCCGGTAGTGACTCCCCTGGCATGGACGCGATCCCAGAACTCGGAGACATCACGCTCACTACCGAGGACCTCAAAGCGGACTTCGGGTTCACCATCACGGATTCCAAGCACGCTCCAGGATCCCGTGCGATTCGGGATCACCACGGTTCCCGTGATATCTGCGAGTTCGGAGCTCAGGACAAGCCCATTGATATGGGAGATGTTATCTGGGCTGCCATCGCTGAAATCAGTGACCACCACGGTATCGAAAACAAAGTCGCCTGGTTTCAAGTGGTCACCAACACTGACCAGCGGGATCGCCTTGGCGTGTCCGCGATACACGGTCTTATCTGTGACTACGACGAGACCGTCGATGTCGAGTTCAACGACTTCGACGGTCTCAGGGGACTCCACGTATTTGAGACCCACTGATGCGAGAAGTCCGCGTTCCAGGGCTTCAACACTGGGGCCCTGGAGAAGCATGGACCACGTGGCCTCCACGGTGTCGATGTAGGCCTGTGAGGAGTCTCCCCCGATGTTGACCACGGAGCCGTACCGCAGGAACGGGGTGCGCTCGTCGATCTCGATGTTACGCATCCAGAGTTTCAACCTGCGGTCCTGCTTGGAAACCCCCTGGGAGTCCGTGTAAGTCTTCGGGGTACCATCAGAGTTATACAGGAGTTCAGATGGCACCGAGTTGAATGGGTTCTCTCGGAATCTGATTACCCCAGCACTGGCATCGAATACGAAGTTGGTGATATCCCAGATATAAGTGGGGGCCACGATACGATCCGTGATGATACCAAGGCTCCTGAGCTGGGCCGGCGCCGGCCACGCGAAACTCGAGGCGTCGGTTTGACCATAGACAAAGCTGCCGTCGAACCTGCGCCCCTCGGCGCCGAAAACGATGATATTGGGTTCCACGGCAAGCCCGGATTCCAGGAGTTCCAGGAGGCCCCACTGCCGAGTCAGGAATGGTTGAATCGTGTGGATCGAGATCGCGGCATTGAGATCCACGTTCCTCAAGTTGACATCTTCTTCGACCATGAGTTCCGCGAAAGTCCCCAAGGCGAGGAGATCAGCATCGCTGAGTTGACGCTGCCAGAACTCACCCAAGGCATAGAACAATGCCTTGGAGTCCGTGGTCATCGTGGCGCGAAGACTGGAGCTATCGGGAAACAATGGTAACCCCCACGTTTGCCGGCGGGCATGTAAAGAAGGTGTTCAGTGGAGAGAACCCCTTGAGGTAGTCTGTGGGGATCGTGATGAAGGAGGCATTTGTGAGAACCACATTGGTGAGATCTGGGGCCAAGATGGTTGCGTTGAGGACAACATCGGCGACTTCACCCGAGGCAATCAAGGGGGACACCGCAGTGTAAATCGTGTATGGGCTTAGACGAGTGACCCCGAAGTTCAGCGCATTGATTGCATTGGATACCGCAGTCTGGACTTCAGCGATTACAGGGGATACCCCACCAGGTGGGATCTGGATCTCCAGGGAGACCCCGATCATGCAGGGGATTCCAGCACGCACGTAGACATCGGTTCCCGAGGGTCGCACACCAAGGGAGTACGCGTAGTTGCCGACGGCATCAATAGACGGCATGTATAACACGTCGACGTCGTACTCAGCTGAGGATCCCGCGGGGACATCAGTGTTCAATGTGGTATCCGTGAAGACAACGCGGAGATCAACGATGCCACTGTAATTGAGATCTGAGGTCTTCAGGGTTCTCGGTGTAAACAAGAGATCCTGGCGCTTCAGGGGAACCACACTGACAGGGACGTCGCCTTGGGCACCCGGGGTATTGATGGGTCGGATGAACTGGACTCGATAGATGCCCGCGGAATCCGGGTTCGAGATCGTGAAGGCGCGCTGACGCCCCGTGGTCGCCGCGGTTGCCGTGACCCTCAAGGTCTTCTGCACCGGGAACGCCGAGGTCTTGCACCAGATGTCTTCCTTGGCGCCCTGCGAGGTCCCGAAGACGTTGCCACGATCCCGGGTCATCAGACCACTGCCGATACCGATGACTGCGGTCTTGATGCCGGCGAACTGGGCGTTCAGGGCAGCCTGGATGTGATCGGGACCCCCGAAGGTCTTCGCGGTGACGCCGTCTTGGGCGCGTGCCAGGAGTTCGGCAGTGGTCTCGGTGTCCTGACCCCCCGTGAAGTCCGTGGCCGCCATCGCGGTTTCCATGCCATCGATGGGGGCCGTAATGGTCTGCGCGGTACCAGCACTGATGAGACCGGCGCTACCTGGACTCGTCGCGGTCACGGGAACCGTGAACTCGTATTTACCATCAGCACGTGGGATCAGGATCTTCTGGGTTGAGGTCTCGGCGACCCCACTGCCGGCGCGGAGGACACGGATGAAGTCAGCGGTTTGGTAGGTGACCC
>CAZZLB010000468.1:0-2937 GCA_964654655.1 uncultured Rhodoferax sp.
CTGCGATGGTGGCGCTTTCCATGTCCAGCGCCACGGCGCGGCTCTGGCTGAAGCGCTGCTGCGGGCCGTTGTCCGGGAGCAGTTCCCAGTTGCGGTTGTCGGTGGAGGCCACCGTACCGGTGCGCATGATGCGCTTGAGTTCGGAGCCCTTGAGTTGTGTCACATCGGACACTGCCTGCTCCAGCGCCAATTGGATCTCCGCCAGTGCAGGAACCGGAACCCACAGCGGCAGTTCTTCGTCCAGCACATGGTCTTCGCGCACATAGCCGTGTGCCAGCACGTAGTCGCCCAGTTGCTGTGAGTTGCGCAGGCCGGCGCAGTGACCGAGCATGATCCAGGCGTGCGGCCGCAGGACGGCAATGTGGTCGGTGATGGTCTTGGCATTGGCCGGACCGACGCCAATATTGACCATGCTGATGCCGCTGCGGTCAGCACGCACCAGATGGTAGGCCGGCATCTGCGGCAGCCGTGGCGGCACCTTGCCCGGATCCTCACCTGAATAATTGGAGTCTGACCCCAATTTTCTGGTTACGACATTGCCGGGTTCGATGAATGCAACATACTCGCTGGCCGGGTCCGCCATGGCTTCGTGGCCGAGGCGCACAAACTCATCGATGTAGAACTGGTAATTGGTAAACAGCACAAAGTTCTGAAAATGCTCGGGTGCGGTACTGGTGTAGTGGCGCAGCCGGTGCAGCGAATAGTCGACCCGCGGCGCAGTGAACAGCGACAAAGGTTGTGCCTCGCCCGGACGTGGCATGAATGTGCCGTTGGCAATGCCATCGTCCATTGCTGTCAGGTCCGGCAGATCGAACACGTCGCGCATCAGCTGTCGCCGCTCGGCGCTCAGGTTGCCTTCAATGTGATCGTTCTCCGCGAAAGAAAAGTGCACCGGAATCGGCTGGGAGCTGGTCCCGACTTCCAGTTCCACGTCGTGATTTTCCAGCAGCAGCGTGAATTGCTCCAGGTAGTACTCTGCGTACAGGTCGGGCCGACTCAATGTTGTCTCGAAGCGACCCGGACCTGCGACAAACCCGTAGCTCAGGCGTGCACTCTCACCGGAATTCAGGCGTGCCACCGTATCGGTCTGAACCCGCACAAAGGGGTAACAGGCGCGCACGTGGCCCGGCAGACTCTCGCCGGCCACAAAGCGTTGCATGGCAGAGCGCAGGTGTGCGATGCTGCTGTCGTAAATTTCCCGTGCACGCGCCAGCGCGCTGACCGGGTCGGTAAATCGGGCGGGTGCAATAAAAGTCGGTAGGTAAGGCATGGCCTTATTGTTTCATGGTCCGGAGAGTCATGCTGATTTCACTCTTTCAGCCAATCAGCCATCAAGCTGGCTTCAAGCAAATCAAGGCAGGCTGGCGCGTCTACCTGCATGCAGACCTGGCTGCGAGGGCGATCCTGTTCCCAGCCGCCCTGGGCATATTCGATGAACTCGCGCCGGTTCAGCATGGTCTGGCCCTGCGCCAGGCCCTCGCAGGCAACGCGGATGCAGCCACTGTCCAGGGTGAAAAGCTCCGGGCTCACCAGATAGATGAACGCCAGCAGATCGTGCGCAAAACAGCCCGGTGCGCTGGCAACGTGTTTGTACAGGCCGCTGTAGAAAGTCGTATAGAAAGACACGGCGTGCAACAGCGTGTCGGTAGCAATGTGGTCTTGCCGCCGGGCCAGTCGTTCAAAGAAAGACAGCTCCGTCACAACCCGGTGCGTCACGTCCAGCCCCACCATGGTGAGTTTCCAGGGCGCGGCAAAGACCTTGTCGGCCGCGTGCGGGTCGTTCCAGATATTGGCCTCGGCCACCGGAGAAACATTACCAGGCTCCAGCACGGTACCGCCCATGACGATGACCTGCTTGAGCAAACCCGGCAGCGCCGGCTCAAGCTGGAGCGCCGTGGCCAGATTGCCCAGCGGGCCTACCGCCACCAGTGTGATTTCTCCGGGCTGGCGGCGTGCGCTATCGACAATGAATTGCGCCGAAGTGCGCGGGTCAAGCCGCCGCTCAGTCGAACGCCGTGAGGGCAGATTGCCCAGGCCATCGGCACCGTGAATGAAGGCTGGTGGCGCCACCGGCGTCTTCTTCAATGGCGTGGCCACGCCCCGGGTCACGACGATGTCGCGCCCGGCGATCGCAGTGAGATACAGCGCATTGATTGCCGCCTGCTCCACGCCGACATTGCCAAAAGTCGTGGTGATGCCTATCAGTTCGATCGCCGGATGGGCCAATGCAAAGTACAAGGCGATGGCGTCGTCCACTCCGGGATCGGTGTCATAAATGACTTTGTGGATCAGGTTCATGCGCTAAATGTTTGCTATGCTAGTACGCTGTTGGTTCGCTGAGCTTGACCTTTTCAACCTAACCAAGAAGAGAGAGTGCATATGAAGTTTAAGTCCACGACATGTTTCGGGCTTCTGGCCATTGGCTTGTTTGCCAGCTTTCAGACAGCGGCTCAGCCGGCAGTCATTTTCGACATGGGCGGAAAGTTTGACAAATCCTTCAACGAAGCGGCCTACAACGGCATGGAGCGCTGGAAAAAGGAATCGGGCAAGCCCTATCTCGAGTTCGAGATTGCCAACGAATCGCAGCGTGAACAGGCGGCGCGGCGCATGGCTGAGCGGGGCGCCAGCCCCATCATCGGGATCGGCTTTGGTCAGGCCTCCAGCATCGAGAAAATTGCCAAGGAGTTTCCCAAGCTGAAATTTGCCATCGTTGACATGGTGGTGGAGCAACCCAACGTGCAATCAGTTGTGTTCAAGGAGCACGAAGGCAGCTTCCTGGTCGGTGCGATGGCTGCCATGGCCAGCAAGACCGGCAAGGTGAGCTTTGTTGGCGGCATGGATATCCCGTTGATCCGCAAGTTCCAGTGCGGCTACGAGCAGGGAGCCAAGTTTGTCAACCCGAAAGCCGAGGTCTTCAGCAACATGACCGGCACCACG
>CAZZLB010000469.1:0-1768 GCA_964654655.1 uncultured Rhodoferax sp.
GATCCAGGCTGGACAGGGGCTCGTCCAGCAACATGACGTCGGGCCGGATCACCAGTGCGCGCGCCAGTGCAACCCGCTGCTTGCCGCCACCTGACAGATCATCCGGACTGCCCTGCGCTGCTGCCAGCAGATTGGTATGGCGCAGCGCCTCTTCGGTGCGCGCCATGATTTCAGCATCGGGCAGTTTGCGTACGCGCAAGGGAAAGGCCACGTTCTCGAAGACCGACAGATGCGGCCAGACCGCAAAGGCCTGAAACACCATGCCAAAGTTGCGCTTCTCGGGCGGCAGGTAATACTTCTTCTGGCTGGAAGACAGCAGTTTGTCACCGACCCGTATTTCACCCTCATCGAGATCATCAAACCCTGCCACCATGCGCAGCGTGGTGGTCTTGCCGCAGCCCGACGGACCCAGCATGGCGACGCACTCGCCTTTGGCAATATCCAGATTCAGGCGATCCACCGCCGCCACGCTGCCAAAGCGCTTGCTGACGTTCCTGAGTTCTATATAGGCCATGAACGTGCTCTCGTCAGGAATTGTTCTTGCCGGAAACCAGGCGCTTGATCAGCACTTCACCCAGCACGATGATGATCAGCGCGATACCGGCCAGGGCCGCAGAGTAAACCGTCTCGCCGTCTTCATTCAAGGTGTAAATCGCCACACCGATGGTGCGCGTCGTCGGTCCGTACAGCAGCACCGACACCGTGAGTTCCCGCAGGGCCGGCAGGAAAATCAGGAAGAAGGCCGCCACCATGCCAGGGCGCACCAGCGGAATGACGATGTCTTTCAATGCCTGCCACACCGTGGCACCGGAAGCGCGCGCCGCCTCCACCAGCGAATCGTGGACCTGCTCCAGCGCGGCGGAATTGGCCTTCAGAGAAAACGCCATGTAGCGCGCGATATAGGCCAGCAAAATGATCCACACCGTGTTGTACAGGTTGACGCCAAACTTGCCGCTCCAGGCCAGGATCACACCCAGCGCGATGACCGAGCCCGGCACCGAAAACGGCAGCATGCCCAGAAACTCCAGCACACCCTTGCCGCGTACTTTCATCTTGACGATGACGTAGGAGATGATGACGCCGGCAAACATGGTGATCAGCGCCGCCGACAAGCCCAGGCTGACGCTGTTCCAGATCGCGTCGCGCGTCAGATCCCACTCGAACAGGATGTGGTGGTAGTTCGACAGCGTGAGGTTGGCAGCGGCAAACGGCAGTCCATAAGTCTTGAGCGCCCCGACCAGAAAAATGGTCAACGTCGGCAGCACGATCGTGAACGCGATGTAGGCCACACACAGGATGAACAGCGGGACTCGCCAGGCGCGCAGCTTGAGTTCGGTAGGCCGGAAACTCTTGCCGGCAATGATCTGGTAGCGGCCTTTGCTCAGAATGCGGTTTTGCAGCCAGAGAATCAGCGCTGCGGTGAGCACCAGCACCGTGGCCAGCACGGTGGCGGAGCGGATCGAATCGAAGCTGCCGGCGCTCTGGTGAATCTTCTCGTAAATCAGTGTCGGTATGTTGTAGATGCCGGTCTCGACACCCAGCACTGCCACGGTGCCGAAATGGGCCATGGAGTAAAGCATGATCAGCAGCGAGCCCGACAGGATGGACGGCAGGACCAGCGGGATCGTAATCTTGCGCGTGATGGTGAACAGGTCGGCACCCGAAATCCGTGCCGACTCTTCCAGCGTCGGGTCCATGCGCTCCAGCGCACCGCTGACCTGGATGAAGACAAAGGGAAACAGGTACATGGTCTCCACCAGGATGATGC
>CAZZLB010000469.1:1868-2932 GCA_964654655.1 uncultured Rhodoferax sp.
CTGACCTGGATGAAGACAAAGGGAAACAGGTACATGGTCTCCACCAGGATGATGCCGGCGTAGGTGTAAATGTCGAAGATAGGCCCGTCAAACCCGAGCACGTCAATGAAGAAGCGGTTGATGTAACCGGCGCGTGGCGACAGCAGCATCTTCCAGGCCAGTGCGCCAATAAAGGCCGGCAACATGAAGGGCACCAGAAACAGCAGCTTCATGGTCTTCTTGAAGGGCAGATCGGTGCGCGTCACCAGCCACGCAAAAAAGGTGCCGACGATGGTGCCGGTGAGCGTCACCCCAGCCGACAGAACCAGCGAATTGAGCAGCGCCTTGTAGGTCTGTGGTTGCCGCAGAACCTTGACCACGTCCGCAACATTGAAGTGACCATCAACCCAGAAGGCATTGAAGAAGATCAGCAGCATCGGCACGGCCACGACCACCACCAGAATGCCGACCGACAGACCAAACAATATCTGCGACGTGCCGAATCGGGAGCGTGAACTCGTGTTGACCATGCGCTACATCCTGGCCCCTGAAGCCATGTCACCAACAAACCACTGCACCGTTGCCAGACCAACACAACAGGCGTCACCCTCAACAAACAGCAGGCCACGCGCCAGACACTCGTGGCTGGGCAGAGCGGCGCGGATCATGGTACCGGCAACATCAATCAGGTAGTCCACCTGCGCACCCAGGAAACTGGCGCGCCGGACGACACCCGGCAAGCCCGAACCGCTGCGTGAAAGCAGCACATCGCTGGGTCTAAAACCGGCGCTGAGCTGATCTGCCTGTTTGTCGGGCGCGGGGCCAACCCAGGCCGCGCTGGAGCCACCGATGTAGAGCGCAGCGCCTTCGCGTCTGACCGGCAGAAAATTGGCGATGCCCAGGAAGCGAAAAACGAAGTCGTCCGCCGGGTGCTCGTAAACTTCCTGCGGCGCGCCGATTTGTCGCAGTGCCCCTTTGTCATCCATCACCGCCAACCGGTCCGAGATGCCTAGCGCAATTTCCTGGTCGTGCGTCACGTAGAGAATCGTGATGCCGAGCTTGCGTTGCAAGGCCTTGATCTCAAA
>CAZZLB010000470.1:0-2913 GCA_964654655.1 uncultured Rhodoferax sp.
GTCAAACAACTAGGCATCGGCTGATACTTGCATTCGGCTCAGGATTCGCTATCCTGAACTAGGAGGTTCTGCACAATGTTTGAAGTCGTCGGGTTTCCATCGGTCAAATCTGTCTACCCAAAGACCATTGCTACATCTTGGATGGAGTTCGCAGCGATGCTCGGCAACCATCAGGAACGAGCAAATAAATCTGATGGTGCGCTGTACTCGCCAGTCACCTATCGTGAGTACACAACTAGAGGCAATCGCAATGTGCAACACATCTGGGCGTTGGTCGCCGACCTTGACGGTGAAGCATTCGAGCAGGCTGATCTCGGATCGTATATACACTTCGCCTACACAACCTGGTCACATCGCGAAGACAATCCACACTGGCATATTGTCGTGCCATTCGAGCAGGCCGTGCCGGTACAGAATTGGGAAGAAGTTTGGTATGAGACACATGAGCGTCTTCGTCTCAAAGGCGACCCAGCGACCAAAGACCCAGCCCGCATCTTCTACCTGCCACAGCACGAGGCAGGTCAACCATTCCGCACACATCATTCAGGTTGGCGATTCCTTGACCCGACCATCACCGATATCGCAGCACCGACACGCACATTCTCCACACCAAACATTCGCACGACTCGTCAGCCTCGTCGCGGCAATCCGATGCGGTGCGTTCTTGACCCGAAGTGGTGGGATGCGCCAGTCGACTTATCACAATACGACGGAATGACACAAGAAGAGATTCATCGCGACATGCAACGCGAGTGGGCTGAACTGCGTAAACGGATGCTCGCTAACTGAGTAGAATTGCGTTCACCATGGCAGGTGAGCGCACATTCCTCGTTAGAATCCTCGGCAACTCCGATAGTGCTATCACGGCATTCAAAAAACTTGGCAAAGAAGGTTCAGACGCTCTCGGACAAGTCTTCGATGTCGCCAAGAAAGGTGCGCTCATTGCGACAGCTGCGGCGGGTGCTATCGCAGGTGCAGCGTTCAGCGCAGTCAAAGCAGCCACAGAAGACCAAGAAAGTCAAAAGAAACTTGCCGACCAGTTGCGTCGCACGATGGAAGCCACCGACGAACAGATCGCATCGGTCGAGCAATATATATCCAAACAACAAATGCTGGTCGGCGTCGCCGACGATCAGCTTCGTCCGGCCCTGGCGAATCTCGCCAGAGCAACAGGTGACATCACCTTCGCTCAAAAGAATCTAGGACTTGCACTAGACATCTCCGCCGCTACCGGCATCGAATTAGAGACAGTCTCGCTCGCCTTAGGCAAAGCATTCAATGGCAACATCGGTGCGCTCACAAAGTTGGGTGTTCCGATTGATGAGAATGTTAAGAAGTCGAAAGACTTGAGTTCGGTTGTCGAAACTCTGAACAATCAATTTGGTGGTGCAGCGTCTGCCGCAGCAGACACATTCGCTGGTCGTCTAAACATATTGAAACTTTCAATCGGTGAAGCGTGGGAAGGTATCGGCTATGCGTTACTTCCTATCGCCGAGAAACTTGTCGCGTTCATTCAAAAGAATGTCGTGCCAGTCATCCAAGCATTCGCTGATGAACTGTCAGGTGGTGGCAGTCTTCGAGATGCATTACTTGCAGCGACAGCTCAGGCAGGCGACTTCGGACTCAAAGTAGTTGACATGGTCCAGACCGTCGTCGAAACAGTCGGCCAGATCGCCAATGTATTCATTGATCTAGTGAAGCCAATCGTGCTTGCAGGCGGCGCAATCGTCTCGATGATCGCATTCGTAAGAGGTGGCAAAGATGCGTTTGATGATGTTGGTCTTGCAGTAAATAATTTTGTCGGCGGTCTTGAAGGAATGAAGACAAACACGGCGGTGACTGGTGCAGCATTCGACCGCTTCCGACAGGATGTTCTTGGTGTCGCAGCCGCAGCAACTGTCACTCAAGAAGAACTACGAAACTTGGATCAAATACAACGCGGCATGGCAGTTGGTGGACCTGTCCAAAAGTTCATTGGTCCAATGCTCGCCGGATATGGTTCGCTTGCAGGCAAGACTAAAACGGCTGCCGAACTGCAAGCCGAATACAACAAAAAACTTGCAGAACTTCAAAGCACAGGTGGTGGTGCAGCCAAAACTATTGAGACAGCGAAACAAAAGTTTGAGAAGTACACGGATGCGTTGAAGTCTTCGACATCTGCACAGAAGGCGTTCAACAATGCGCAGAAGGGTACTGCGCAAGCCGCCGACAATTTGAAAGCGGCACAGGATGATGTTGCCGCAAAACAAAAGGCGTTGAATGATGCGGTCAATGGGTTCGGTGCGGATTCCGATGTGGCCAAGAAGGCTCAGCGAGAACTATCGGCGGCTCAACGCAATGTCGCCCAGGCTGGGTTCCGTGTCGAAGAAGCGGTATTTGCGGTCGCTGACGCTGAGAAGGCATTGGCTGAACTTCGTGCAGATCCGACATCGAGTGCGCAAGCAATTCGTCAGGCCGAGATTGACTTGGCACAAGCGAAGTTGGCTGTCGCGGATGCGAGCGATTCGGAGTTTGAAGCGACCAATCGATTGAAAGATGCACAACTTGTTTTGAACGAAGCGGTGAGCGGTGCGATTATCGGTTCGGATACTTACAACAAACTTCTTGAAGCGGTCAATGACGCAAAGATCAAAGAGAAAGATGCTTCGGATCGTTTGACGGATGCTGTCGAGCGTGAAACCGAAGCCTACGAGAATCTCGCTGAGGCGATTAAGAAGGTGTCGGATGCGGCGGCGACTATGCCTGGCCGTAATCTTGCCATCCCGACTTTGCCGGCTGTGCCGACACCGACGACAACGACTGGTGCTGGTACTTCGACTGTTGGTGCCGGCACGAACATCACGATCAATACTGGTATCGGCACGAATGGTATTGAGGCTGGTCGGCAGATTGTGGAAGTGTTGCAGTCATATT
>CAZZLB010000471.1:0-2913 GCA_964654655.1 uncultured Rhodoferax sp.
CAGTTTGCTGCTTTCGGACGACCCTGAACTGGTGCATCAGGCCCGTGTCGGCTGGCGGCGCTTCAAGAGCGCCAGACGCCTGTTTGCCCCCTTGTTGGTAACACAGAGCACGCCCTCCTGGCAGGCCCTGCTTGCGCTGCTGAGTTGTCTGGGCAAGCTCCGTGACCTGGATGTGGCCCGCATCGAAACCTTGCCGGCCGCCGCCGATGCTTACATTGCGGCGGATCCGCGCCGCGCCGAGGTCTGGCAGGCCATGATCATGGCCCTGCACCAAGCCGCCAATCTGCAACGCAAGGCCGTGCGTTACGCACTGCAGGATCCAACCTTGGGTGCCTGCCTGCTGGCCACCACCCAGTGGCTGGAGGGATTGAACGATTCGGTTGCTGCTCAACAGGCTGTACCCGAACCCAAAGGCTCGCTACGCCGCTGGACCAAAGGTCGAATCAAGCGCTTGCATGAGCAGTTAAAAGTGGCAGGCCAGAGCACTGCCGAGCCGGAGCAGGAACATCGCGTGCGCATTCTGGCCAAACGAATGCGCTACAACCTGGAAGCCCTGCAAAGCCTGCTACCGGGCAAGCAGACACAAGCCTGGTTGGCACAGGCAAGCAAATTGCAAACCGGTCTTGGGGCAAGACGCGACGCAATGCAGGCAGCCGCACTGGTAGCCGAACTGGAGATTGACCGTGGACTGGCGGAGTTCCTGCGCGGATTGGCGCTTGGGCAAGAAACTTTAATGTCGTAGCCTTTTGGGCTTTGTCGTCAGGCCGTCACAGTGACTCGCTAAATTGGCGTCTGTTGGTGCCGGCGCGAGTACATCGCTGGCGAACAGGGCATCAGTGTGAACTGACGTGATGCGACCAACGCCATCATTGCTGGCCTCCTCTTCTGGCGGTTCACTCGATTCCTTAACACTGATGTCACATACCGCGTGCTTAATGAGCTCTTTTTCAGGAGTTCACTCAATGACAGTTCAGAGCAGTCGTCGCGACTTTATGGTGAAAACCGCCGGCGCTACCGCAGCCGTAGCAATGCTGGGCACGCTGGCCGCTTGCGGCGGAAGTTCCACCCCCAAGGCAGACTTCAAGTATGGCGTAGCAAGTGGTGACCCGCTGGCGGACCGTGTGATTTTGTGGACCCATGCAAAGATTGCCGACAGTACCAACTCCGTGTGGCTGACCTGGCAAGTTGCGGCTGACAATGCCTTCGCGACGGTGGTACAAACCGGGCGTGTGCAGACGACCGAGGCTTCGTCCTTCACCGCCAAAGTTGATGTCACTGGTTTGACCGCTGGCACCAGCTATTTTTATCGCTTTGTTGACGATGCCGGTGTGATCTCCACGGTTGGCACAACACGGACTCTGCCAGCAAGCAACGCCACCTCGGTAAAGTTCGCGGTATTTTCCTGTGCGCTGTATTCGGAAGGCTTTTTCAACGTCTATGACGCGGCCGCCAAGTCTGACGCGCAATATGCCATTCACCTGGGTGACTATCTGTACGAATACGGCTCGGACCCGAAAAAATTCGGGAACGCCGATGCGGTCACGCTGGGACGGGTAACGGTTCCCGCAAACGACATGGTCAGCCTGAGCGACTACCGCGCACGTTACGCCCTGTACCGCTCAGACCCTAACCTGCAAGCCCTGCACGCCAAGATGCCATGGATCACGATCTGGGACGACCATGAATTTGCCAACAACGCCTGGGTTGGCGGCGCAGAAAACCACAATCCTTTGACACAGGGCGACTGGCTCACACGCAAAGCTATCGCCGCCAAGATTTACCACGAGTGGATGCCCATTCGCACACCGGATGCCGCCAATCTGCTCAAGATTTACCGCAGCTTCGACTTCGGCAATCTGCTCTCACTGCACATGCTTGACACGCGCATTGAAGGGCGCGATCAGCAATACGATAATTTTGGTGATGCCGATGGCGGCGTGACGCGCTACGTGACTGGCTTGACCAGCGGCACGGACGCGGCGCGCAGGATGATCAGCACCACACAACAGAGCTGGCTGACCAGCAGCATTTCTTCATCCACCGCGAGCTGGCAGTTCCTTGGCAATCAGGACATCATGGCACGCATGTGGTTTCCCGCTTCAGTTCTGCAAGCCTATGCCACCGCAGCAACCAACCCGACGGGCGTTACCAGCGCCATCAGCAACTACCTGACCGCTAAAGCCACTCGCGCCGCCGCTAGCAATACGGCACTGACACCGACCCAGACCGCATTGCTCAGTGCACCCAAGATTCCGTACAACCTGGATTCGTGGGACGGCTATCCAAGCAACCGTGAAGCCGTTTTGCAGGCCATCAAGGTCCAGAAGAAGAGACTGGTGACCCTGTCGGGCGACTCGCACAATGCCTGGTTTGCCAATCTGACGACACTGGCCGGTGAAAAGGTGGGTGTTGAGTTTGCCGCCTCATCGGTCACAGCTCCCGGCTTTGAAAGTGTCGGCTTGGGTGCCATGGCAAGCTCCCTGGACGGCAGCGCGTTGGTGGCGCAGTTGGGGTCCGCCGCAGTGGGTGCCGGTCTGGGTCTGGTGGATGACCTGAACTACTGCGACACGATTCGCCGCGGCTACCTGCTGATGACGGTCACCAGCGACGCCGTCAAGGGGGAATATGTGTTCGTGAGTACGGTTAAATCCGCCACCTACACCGCCGCCGTTGGCAAAACCATTAACGTTTCGGCCGCTGGCACCGTCAGCTACGCCTAAAGCACCTCGGGTGATTGCACGGTCACCACAACCGTCTGGGCGTGCTCCGCACGCTCGCGGTTGCGCAACCACCAGACGGCGCCTTTTTTTACTGCGCATTCGTTGACGCTCAAGCCAATCAGCCGCGAAATCGTCTGTCCCAGCGTCGGTTGATGCCCGACCACCAACACCGTCCCCTTGGCGTTGGGCCATT